>NZ_JBFUIP010000098.1:0-20947 GCF_056401815.1 Aminobacter sp. P4_D5
GGTTCGAATCCTGTCGGGTGCGCCAAAAGGTTCGAATCCTGTCGGGTGCGCCAAAAAATTCCAATCAAACATCGATGATCCGTCCAGACGGCGCGTGCTGCATGTGAAACCGCGCGCATTGCGACAGACTGCTGCAATGGTCGCCTGTCATGTCGCTGCCATGAAACCACAGGCGGCCAGTCATCGGACTGATCCATCAATAGAAGCGAACCGGCCAGGGGGAGGGCCGGCGGTCGCCATCGCTTCGAAAACATTCCAGACCGTGGAAAGCATGCAAGCATGACACGCCCCTTTCAAATATCCGTCGCAGCGGCCCTGGCCGTCACCTTGTTGGCTGGTTCAAGTGCGAGTTCCGTTGCCAATGGTGCCGCCGCCGCCGCCCAGACCGAGACGTCCAAGCGCATGGTGTCGACCTTCGTCGTTGCAAGCGCCATGAGCGAATGGACGCTGTCGTTCAGCGGCGTGCTTGCCGCCCGCGAGGAGGTCGCCGTCGGCGCGCCGTTGCAAGACCAGCGCATCACGGGCGTCGACGTCGAGGTCGGCGACCGTGTCAAGGCGGGCCAGGTTCTGGTCAGGCTCGACACGGCGATGCGCGACAATCAATTGCGCGAATCCGAAGGACGGCTGGCGCGGGCGAGGGCAGCTCTTGCCCAGCAGCAGGCAAAGGCGGCGCAGGCACTGGCAGCACTTCAGCGCGCTGGTCCGCTCAAGCAATCGGGTTTCTTGTCCAGCCAGGCCTTCGCCGACCGTGCTTCCACCGAAGCCGTCGAGCGCCAGGGCGTTGCCTTGGCGCAGGCCGAGGTCAACCAGGCCGAGGCCCAACTCGCCGAATCCCGGCGGCTACGCGAACGCGACGTCGTCCTAGCACCTGTCGCTGGCGTCGTTTCCGAACGCCACGCCAACGCTGGTTCGCTCACCGGATCGGAGCCATTGATCCGCCTGATCCGCGATGGCAGGGTCGAACTTGCCGCCGACATTCCCGAACGTGAGCTGCCGCAGCTGGCGGTCGGCCAGCCTGCCGAAGTCACACTGCCGGGCAGGGACGGGTCGATCAGGGGCATGGTGCGCATGATCACGCCGAAGATCGACCGCGACACCCGTCTTGGCGGGGCCAGGATCGCTCTAGATACAGATGCCGCGCTGTTTCCCGGCGCCTTTGGCCGGGCCGAGGTGGTGGTGGCGAAGCGTGAGGCCATCGTCATTGACGATTCCGCACTTCTTTATGGCGGCGACGCTGACAAAACCTCGGTCTTTGTGGTCGAGCGCGGCAAGGTGATGCGGCGCGGGGTCGAAACCGGCTTGCGCGACAATGGCAGGCTCGAAATCGTTGCCGGTCTCAAGGCCGGTGATGTCGTTGTCGCCAAGGCCGGCGCGTCGCTGCGCGAGGGCGATGCGGTGGCGACCATCGACATCGGTGCCATCACCGGAAGCACCCGCCCATGATTAGCAACATTTCTGCCTGGGCGATCCGCAAGCCAATCCCCACCATCGTTCTTTTCCTGGTGCTGACGCTTGTCGGCTGGGCGTCGTTCCTGCGCCTGCCGGTCAATGCCAATCCGAGCCTGGCGTTTCCGATCGTCACCATCACCGTTTCGCAGGCAAGTGCCGCGCCCGCTGAAATGGAAAACCAGGTCACGCGCCGCATCGAAGGGGCGGCGTCGGGCCTCGCCGGGGTCAAGCACATCCGCTCGACCATCAAGGATGGCGTGTCGACCACAACCGTCGAATTCAAGATCGGCGTCGATCCGGACCGGGCGACCAACGACGTGCGCGAGGCCGTCGGCCAGATTAGGTCAGACCTGCCGCAATCGATCCAGGAGCCGATCGTCTCGCGCGTCGATGTCGAAGGCGGGGCGATGCTCTATTACACGATGCAGGCGCCCAACATGTCGGTGCTCGATGCGTCGTGGTTTGTCGAAGATACGATCAGCCGCGAGCTTCTTGCGCTTCCAGGTGTGCAGAAGGTCGCGCGCTTCGGCGGCGTCAACCGCGAAATCACCGTATCGCTCGACCCCGACAGGTTGCTGGCGTTGGGGGTGACGGCGGACCAGGTCAATTCAGCGCTGCGCCAGATCAACGTCAATGTTCCAAGTGGCCGCGGCGAGATTGGTGAACGAGAGCAGTCGATCCGCACCCTGGGCTCGGTGAGGTCGCTCGACGAGCTGTCCGGCCTTTCGGTCTCGTTGCCAGGAAACCGCTGGGTGCAGCTCCGCGACATCGCCACCATCAAGGACGGACCGGCCGAGCCGCGGGGTTTCGCACGTTTCAATGGCGAGGCCGTCGTTGGGTTTTCCATCTCCCGCTCCAAGGGCCACAGCGATACGGTCGTCGCCGATGCGGTGACCACGCGCCTGGCCGAAATTGCGGCGCGGACGCCGGACGTTGCGTTCAACGAGGTCATTTCCTACGTCGAATACACGCTGGAAAGCTACAACGCCGCGGTGACCGCGCTTGTCGAAGGTGCGGCGCTGACGGTGGTGGTGGTGTTTCTGTTCCTGCGCAACTGGCGCGCGACGCTGATCGCGGCTGTGGCGATGCCCCTGTCGATCCTGCCGACCTTCTGGGTGATGGAGTTGCTCGGATACACGCTGAACAGCGTCAGCCTTTTGGCGCTGACGCTGGTGATCGGCATCCTCGTCGACGATGCCATCGTCGAGATCGAAAACATCGAACGTTATGTCGATATGGGCAAGCGGCCCTATCTCGCGGCGATCGAGGGTGCCGATGCGATCGGCCTCGCGGTCGTTGCGACAACCTTGACCATCGTTGCGGTGTTTGCGCCGGTCAGTTTCATCGGCGGTGCTGTTGGCCAGTACTTCAGGCAGTTCGGCGTGACGGTGGCTGTTGCGGTGCTGATCTCGCTGGTCGTGGCGCGATTGCTCACCCCTTTGATGGCGGCTTATCTGCTGCAGCCGAAGGCTGGGGGAAGTCATTCGGCCGAGCCGTCGAAGCTGTCGCTGCGCTATCTCGCCGTGCTGGGCTGGACGCTCGATCACCGCAAGACGACCTTTGGCCTGGTCGCTGTGTTCTTTGCCGGCTCGGTCTTCCTTCTGACCCAGTTGCCCACCGGTTTTGTGCCAAGCAGTGACGGCAACGTCTCGCAAGCGCAGGTAACATTGCCTCCAGGCACGCGGCTGGAGGAAACCGCTGATGTCTCCGACAAGATCGTGCGCGAGTTGAAGGCAAGGCCTGAGGTCGCGGGCGTGCTGGTGACCACCGACGACGTCAACAAGGTGACCTTGATCATCAAGCTCAAGCCACGCGGCGAGCGCGAACTCGACCGCAAGTCGTTCGAACTCGCCGCGCGTCCGATCCTGGCCAATACGCCTGACATCCAGTTCACCTTCGTCTCGGATCAGGGCGGCAAGGAGGTTTCGATCTATCTCGCGGGCAACAATCCCGAGGAGCTGAACAGGGCCGCCTACCAGCTCGAGGCTGAAATGCGCCTGTTGCCGGAACTGACCAACGTGCTGTCCAACCAGGCGCCKCTGGCGCCGGAACTTCTGGTCAAGCCGCGCCTGGACGAGGCGGCCCGGCTCGGCGTTTCGGTGGTGTCGCTGGGCACCGTCGCGCGTATCGCCACGCTCGGGGAAACCGACTCAAATTCGGCGCAGTTCAACCTTGGCGACCGTCTGGTGCCCATCCGCGTGCTGCTCGACAAGTCGGCGCGTGGCGATCTCGAAACCTTGCGCAAGCTGCGTGTCGGCACGGCCGACGGCAAGGTCGTGCCGCTGACCTCGGTCGCCGACATTTCGTTCGGCGCCGAGGAAGGCAAGGTCGAACGGCTCGACCGCAAGCGCCTGGTCGCGGTCGAGGCCAATCTGAACGGCGTGGTGTTTGGCGATGCGATGAAAGCGGTCGCCGCATTGCCGGCGCTGAAGAGCCTGCCCGCAAGCGTCAGCCATATCGAATATGGCGCGGCCGAAGAGATGACGCAGATGTTCCGCGGCTTCGCGCAGGCGCTGGTGGCGGGCATCCTGATGGTCATGGCGGTGCTGGTGCTGTTGTTCAGGAACTTCCTGCAGCCGGTCACCATCCTGATCGCCTTGCCGCTGTCGCTGGGCGGCGCGGCTTTGGCGCTGCTCGCCTATGGCGCGGCACTCGACCTGTCGTCGACGATCGGCATCCTGATGCTGATGGGTATCGTCTGCAAGAACTCTATCCTGCTGGTCGACTACGCCATCGAATGCCGCGCCGAGGGGCTGGACCGGCGCGCGGCACTGATGAAGGCAGGCATGACCCGCGCCCGCCCGATCATCATGACCACGATCGCCATGGTGGCCGGCATGATGCCGGCGGCGATCGGCTTCGGCGCCGACGCCAGCTTCCGCGCGCCGATGGCTGTCGCGGTGATCGGTGGGCTGATCACCTCGACGCTGCTTTCCCTGGTCGTCGTGCCTGTCATGTTCGCCACCATGGACGACCTCAACGCCTGGTTTGCCCGCCGCCTGAAGCGGTTTACCTCGGTCACCGAGGCGGACCGTGCCGAGGGCGAGCTGATTGCTGGGCGCCAGGACGCAAGCGCATAGCGCCATATGACCGTCAATGACGGTTCGGGCGGCTGGCAGGATGCTGGCCGCCCGATTTCAACCCTCGCTGGTTTGAAAACCGATTCCGCTTTTTCAGCTCATGCACTAAGGACTTGTTTGGAACAGGCTGCCACAAGCAGTGCGTGGCACCTGACATCAGGCGGAGTTGGCGAAGCATGGATCTTACATTCGATCTCGGACGCGGGCCTGCGTCTTTTGGACATCGTTTTMTTATCGGCCTGCAGCCGGGGCACGTGCTCGGCGACAAGGACAAGCGGGTTTTGTCGCTGCTCAAGCCGGCCGGTGTCGTGCTGTTCCGCGCCAACTTCCTTCCCGATGCGCCATATGAGGATTGGCTGGAAAGCCACGCCAAGCTGCTTGCCGATGTGCGCGAATATATCGAGCGTGACGAAGTCATCATTTCGATCGACCATGAAGGCGGCGGTGTGCTGCGTCCGCCGGCACCGATCACGCCGTTTGCTTATGCGCGCGAATGGCCCAAGCAAGCGGGCGATGTCGGCAAGGCGATGGGCATCGAGCTGCGGTCGCTCGGCTTCAACGTCAATTTCGCACCCGTCGTCGACGTCAACTCGAACCCGGCCAACCCGGTCATCGGGCAACGCTCGTTCGGCACGACGCCTCACGATGTGGTGCCGGCGGCACGCGAGTTCCTCGACGCGCTCCAGGCCGAAGGTGTGTTGGGCTGTCCCAAGCACTTCCCCGGCCATGGCGACACGGCCGTGGATTCTCACTATTCGCTGCCCGTCATCGACGTCGACCCCAAGACGTTCCGCAGCCGCGAGCTCGAAGCGTTCCGCCATTTCAACGATGCCGGCACGCGCATGATCATGACCGCGCATATCGTCATTTCGCAGATCGACCCGGGTATTCCGGCGACGATGTCGCGCGTCATCCTGCAGGACATCTTGCGCAAGGAGCTTGGCTACGAGGGCGTGGTGGTCAGCGACGATCTCGGCATGAAGGCGATATCGGAGCGGCTGGACAAGCCCGAGACGACGACCAGCATCATCAACGCCGGCTGCGATCTGTTGTGCATGTGCGCTTACTGGGCCGACACCGAGATCATCATGCGCATGATCGACTACATGTCGGCCGGCCTGAAGGCTGGTGTGATCAAGGAAAGGGCGCTCGAGCAATCGTTCACCCGGGTCGCGGGGCTGTTGTCTGATCTGCCCAGCCACAAGGTCGAGGCGCTTGGCGAGGAGACCTTCCAGCGCCACGCCTCGGTCGCCCCGCTGCGCGCGCGCTCGCTGCCGGCCAATCACGGCGGCGCCACCAAGATCTAGCTGGTGAGGCCGCCGATGCCGGGGCTAAGGTTGATTGGGCCGTCCATGCCGTGAGCTAACCGAGTCTGTACGGCGCAGGTCAGCCCTTGGCCCCCGCGATGGACCCGCGCACCACCAGATCGACCGGCCAGACCTCGCCGCGCGCGCCGTCCTCCAGCCCAGAAATCCGTGCCGCCAGCCGCTCGGCCACGCGGGCCCCTGCAGCGCGGATCGACGAGCGGGTCGTTGTCAGCGGCACCGAGAAATGCTCCGGCTTCAGCCAGTGGAAGACGTCGTCGTGGCTGACCAGCGACAGGTCGCGCGGCATCACAAGGTTGAGGTCGCGCGCGGCGCGCACGATGCCGAGCGCCATGAGCAGGCTTGAGCAGACGATCGCCGTCGGTGCCTCGGATGCCTCCAGCAGGCCGCGCGCGGCGCGATAGCCATTCTCTTCGGTCATTGCCAGCGAGCGAATGTTCCTTGGCTCCAGCACCAGCCCGCTTTCCGACAGCGCCCGCCTGACGCCGCGCTCGCGGAAAATGGCGAAGGTCTGGGTGTCGTCGCCATTGATCAGGGCGACGCGCTTGTGGCCGAGCTGGACGAGCAGCCGCGTCGCGTCGTGAAAGGCGCCTTCATTGTCGATGTCGATGAACGGATAGTCGAAATCAAGCCCTTCGCTGCGGCCATGCACGATGAAAGGGATGCCGAGCTGGTGGGCGAGCGTGACCCGCTTGTCGGCGCTGCAGGGTGCCGAGATGTAGAGCGCGTCGACCTGCTTGTTGGCGACGATGCGCCTGTAGGTCGTCTCCTCGTCCTGGGCATCCGCCGGGCTCAGCACCAGGTCGAGCTCGTGGCCGCGGGCATAGTCGCCAAGACCCGACAGGAACTCGACGAAATGCGGATCGATGTCGACGGCGGCACCCGTCGGCATGACGTAGCCGATCATGCCGGCCTTGCCGGTCGCCAGCCTGCGCGCGCTCGGGTTCGGCCGGTAGCCGTGGCGCTTGGCGGCATCCGTGACCCGGCGCCGCGTCTCCTCGCTGACCTCCGGATAGCCGTTCAGCGCACGGCTCACCGTCGTCTGCGAAAGTTCGAGCATCAACGACAGCTGTTTGAGGTTCACCTCGGCTCCGATTCCCAAAGCGCTTTAAATCAGGCTTCGCCCGGATGTCGAGCAAACAAGACGCTTCATGCCAGCGAGAATAGGCGCGCAAATGCCTGGTTTGAAGCGAAATTTGCTGCTGCAGCGCCAAAAATCATGCTGCAGCGCACATTCTGGCGACTTCTAAATCGATTAGCCTGCCGGCACTCTTGACTCTTTTCGATTCTGATGACCTGATGAAGCGAGCCAAAGCGCTTTGAAATGCCGTTGCGTGATGCGGTTGCAGCTTGCGCAGGACTGGGGCACAGTCGGAGCGATGCAGGCGGATGGAATGGAGGTTCCGTCCGGAGTTTTCGATCCACTGGGAGGAAGACCATGAGGAAGTCCCTGTTACTGGGCGTGGCGTTTGCTGCCGTTGCCCTGAGCGCGCCCGCGTCGGCGGAGCTGAAGTTCAAGCCGGGCGAGGATGCCCGTTTCACCTGGGCAAATTTCGACGAACTCAAGAAGGTCGACCTGAAGGGCGAGACGCTCTCGATCTTCGGGCCATGGCGCGGCGAAGACGAGGCGTTGGCACGCTCGGTGCTCGACTATTTCAGCGAGGCCACCGGTGTGACGATCAACTACTCGTCGTCGGAGAATTACGAACAGCAGATCGTCATCGACACGCAAGCCGGCAGCCCGCCCAACATCGCCATTCTGCCGCAGCCTGGCCTGATCCAGGATTTGGCTTCAAAAGGCCTGCTCGCCCCGCTCGACGAGGGCACGGCCAGTTTCGTCAAGGAAAACTACGGTGCCGGCCAGTCCTGGGTCGACCTCGGCACCTTCAACGGCAAGGACGGCAAGCCCGGTTTCTACGGGTTCCCATTCAAGGCCGATCTGAAGTCGCTGGTCTGGTACGTGCCGGAAAACTTCGAGGAAGCCGGCTATGAGGTTCCCAAGACGTGGGAAGAGATGCAGGCCCTGACCGACAAGATCGTCGCCGACGGCGGCGTGCCATGGTGCATCGGCCTGGGCTCTGGTGGTGCCACGGGCTGGCCGGCCACCGACTGGGTCGAAGACATCATGCTGCGCACCCAGGCACCCGATGTCTACGACAAGTGGACCAAAAACGAGATCCCGTTCAACGATCCGGCGGTGATCAACGCACTCGACATCTTCGCCAAGATCGCCACCAACGACAAATATGTTGACGGCGGCAAGGCAGCGGTGGCGGCGACCGACTTCCGCGACAGCCCCAAGGGCCTGTTTGCCGTTCCGCCCAAGTGCTATTTGCACCGCCAGGCGTCGTTCATCTCGTCCTTCTTCCCCGAAGGCACCAAGCTCGGCGAGGATGCCGACTTCTTCTACCTGCCGCCAATGGCCGCCAAGCCTGAGCTCGGCAATCCAGTGCTCGGTGGCGGTACCTTGTTCACCATCGCCAAGGACTCCAAGTCCGCGCGCGCCTTCATCGACTTCCTGAAGATGCCGCTCGCTCATGAGATCTGGATGGCGCAGTCGGGCTTCCTGACCCCGCTCAAGACGGCGAACAAGGACGCCTACGCCAACGAGGCGCTGAAGAAGCAGGGTGACATCCTGGTCAATGCCTCGACCTTCCGCTTCGATGGTTCCGACCTGATGCCGGGCAAGATCGGCGCCGGCGCCTTCTGGACCGGCATGATCGATCTGGTTGGCGGCAAGCCCGCGCCCGACGTCGCGTCCGACATCCAAAAGAGCTGGGACGCGATCAAGTAGGGCGACGCGCAAGCGAAGCCCTCTGACCGGCCGCTCCGCGGCCACCTTCTCCCCGTCGGGGAGAAGGTCCGGCGGCGCCGCTCCCGGTTTCCCCTCCCGCCGGGAGCGGGCTGCCGCAGGGTGTTACGGAGAACACCCGGGGTGTCGCGGAGAACGGTTGAGGCCGGCGTCCATCCAACACTGGCAGTCTGCTCGAACCAGCCCGTTGAAAAGGGACTGATCCCATGACGGCACAGATACTTTCGGCCATTTTCACCATCATCGTCGGCGTCGGCGGCTGCGTCGTCTATTACTGGGGCGCCAACAAGATCCTCGACGCGGTCTTTCCATCGCGCGGCGTTTCCGGCGCTGCCGCCGTCGACAATCTGCGCCGTCAGGGCCTGATCCGGCCATGGCTGTTCGTTGGCCCGGCCATGCTGATCGTCACCGTCTATCTCGTCTATCCGGTGATCGAAACGCTGAGGCTCTCCTTCATGGATCGCAGCGGCGAGAACTTCGTTGGCCTCGCCAACTACAGCTGGGCCTTCGGCGACCGTGAGTTCCGCAATTCGATCTTCAACAACCTGCTGTGGCTGTCCGTCGTTCCAGCCGCCTGCACCTTCTTCGGCCTGATCATCGCGGTGCTCACCGACAAGATCTGGTGCGGCAATATCGCCAAGAGCCTGGTCTTCCTGCCGCTCGCCATCTCGTTCGTCGGCGCAAGCGTCATCTGGAAATTCGTCTACGAATACCGCGCCGAAGGCCAGACCCAGATCGGCATCCTGAACGCCGCCGTGCAATATCTCGGCGGCAATCCGCAGGTGTGGATCTCGACACCGTTCTGGAACAACTTCTTCCTGATGGTGATCCTGATCTGGATCCAGACCGGCTTTGCCATGGTCATCCTGTCGTCGGCCCTGCGCGGCATTCCCGAGGAAACCATTGAGGCGGCCGTCATCGACGGCGCCAACCCGTTCCAGATCTTCTGGAAGATCATGGTTCCGCAGATATGGGGCACGATCGCGGTCGTCTGGACCACCATTACCATCCTGGTGCTCAAGGTCTTCGACATCGTTTTGACCATGACCAACGGGCAATGGAACAGCCAGGTGCTGGCCAATCTGATGTTCGACTGGATGTTCCGTGGCGGCGGCGATTTCGGCCGTGGCGCGGCGATCGCCGTCATCATCATGCTTGCTGTGGTTCCGATCATGATCTGGAACATCCGCCAGGCCAATCGCGAAGGCGGGGGAGGACACTGACATGGCCAGTGCAAGCGGAAAGTCCTTCCTCGGCCGCTTCGGCGTCCATATCGCGGTATTCGTCTTCGTCGCCATCTGGACAATCCCGACGCTCGGCATCCTGGTAAGCTCGCTGCGCGACAAGGACCAACTCATCGTCTCCGGCTGGTGGACGGCACTTTCCACCTCCTCGCAGACCGAAGCCGGACGGCTGCCAGGTGCTTCGGCGCAGGTCGAAAAGGACGGAAAATTCGTCATCGAAGGAAACATCTTCGGTGAYGGTCCGGCGCGTAGCATCAGCGCCTTCGGCACCAAGGCGGCGGCGCCGACGCAATATCAGGCGGGTGACGTCGCCGATCTCGGGGAAGGCGTTTCGCTTTTGCTCAATGCCGACGGTTCCTTCGTGATGCAATCACCCAAAGCCTTCGAGGGCGACCGCGGCCAGCGCGTCTACTACGCGTCGTCGGCACCGCCGCGCTTCACCACCGACAACTACCGCACGGTGCTGTTTTCCGAAGGCATCGGCCGCTCCTTCATCAACTCGCTGACGGTCACCATTCCGGCGACCATCATCCCGATCCTGATCGCCGCCTATGCCGCCTATGCGCTCGCCTGGATGCGCTTTCCCGGCCGCGCGCTTCTGATCGCCGTCATCATCGGCCTACTGGTCGTGCCGTTGCAGATGTCGCTGATCCCACTGCTCAAGCTCTACAATGGCGTCGGCCTGTTCTTCGGCGTGCCGGCCAAGACCTATCTCGGCATTTGGCTGGCGCATACCGGCTTTGGGCTGCCCTTCGCCATCTACCTCTTGCGCAGCTACATCGCCGGCCTGCCGCGCGAGATCATGGAATCCGCCCGCATCGACGGCGCCAGCGACTTCGAGATCTTCGTCAAGATCGTGCTGCCGCTGTCCTTCCCGGTGCTCGCCTCCTTCGCCATCTTCCAGTTCCTGTGGGTCTGGAACGACCTTCTGGTGGCGATGGTGTTCCTCGGCAGCGGTTCCGACCAGCTGGTGCTCACCGGCAAGCTCAACGCGCTGCTTGGTTCGCGAGGCGGCGACTGGGAAATCCTCACCACCTCGGCCTTCGTCACCATCATCGTGCCGCTGATCGTGTTCTTCTCGCTCCAACGTTATTTCGTCCGCGGGCTGCTCGCGGGCTCAGTCAAGGGAGGCTAGCTCCAYGCAGGCCGCAATGCGCAAGTTTGAACACCCTGAAACCGCTGTCGACCGCGACTGGTGGCGGGGGGCGGTGATCTACCAGATCTACCCCCGCAGCTTCCAGGATTCGAACGGCGACGGCATCGGCGACCTCAAGGGCATCATCGAGCGGCTGCCGCATATCGCGTCCCTTGGCGCGGACGCTGTCTGGATCTCGCCATTCTTCAAGTCGCCGATGAAGGATTTCGGCTACGACATTTCGGACTATCTCGACATCGACCCGATGTTCGGCACGCTGGCCGATTTCGACGCCATGATATCAGAAGCACACCGCCTTGGCCTCAAGGTGATGATCGATGGCGTCATCTCGCACACCTCCGACCTACACCCCTGGTTCAAGGAGAGCCGGGCGAGCCGCGACAACGCCAAGGCTGACTGGTATGTCTGGGCCGACGCCAAGCCCGACGGCAGCCCGCCCAACAACTGGCTGTCGATCTTCGGCGGCTCAGCGTGGCAGTGGGACACGCGTCGGATGCAGTATTACCTGCACAATTTCCTGTCCGAGCAGCCGGACCTCAACTTCCACAACCGTGACGTCCAGGACGCGCTGCTCGACGTCACGCGCTTTTGGCTCGAACGTGGTGTCGACGGCTTCCGTCTCGACACGATCAATTTCTATTTCCATTCGGCGGGGCTGGAAGACAATCCCGCACTGCCACCCGAAGAGCGCAACGACCAGACCGCGCCTGCGGTGAACCCCTACAATTTCCAGGATCACATCTACGACAAGAGCAGGCCCGAGAACCTGGAATTCCTCGCCCGCTTCCGCGCCGTTCTCGACGAATATCCGGCGGCCGCAGCTGTCGGCGAGGTCGGCGATTCCCAGCGCGGGCTGGAGGTCGTTGCCTCCTACACCGCTGGCGGCGACAAGGTGCAGATGTGCTATGCCTTCGACTTCCTGGCTCCTGAAAAAATCACCGCCGCCAAGGTGCGCACGGTTCTGGAAGACTTCGGCAAGGCTGCCAGCGACGGCTGGTCGTGCTGGGCCTTCTCCAACCACGACGTCGTCCGCCACGCCTCGCGCTGGGGCATGGGCGAGGCCRATCGTACCGCCTATCTCAAGGTGATCTCGGCACTGCTCATGTCGCTGCGCGGCTCGGTCTGTATCTACCAGGGCGAGGAGCTTGGGCTGACCGAAGCCAGCCTCGGCTTCGAGGACCTGCAGGACCCCTACGGCATCCGCTTCTGGCCGGAATTCAAGGGCCGCGACGGCTGCCGCACGCCGATGGTCTGGAACAAGGATGCCAGGAACGGCGGGTTCTCGTCAGTCAAGCCGTGGCTGCCGGTGCCTGCGGAACATCTCGCCAAGGCCGTCGACACGCAGGAAGGCGACGCCGCCTCGCTGCTCGAACACTACCGCCGCTTTCTCGCATTCCGCCGCGCGCATCCGGCGCTGGCCAAGGGCGATATCTCGTTCCTCAAGGCCGACGGCGATACCGTTGCCTTTACGCGTCGCGAGGGCAACGAGGAGATCGTGTGCGTCTTCAATCTTGGCAGCACAGCAGCTAACGTTGATCTTGGAGGTCGAGGCCTGCAACCCCTGCCGGGACACGGGCTCGATGGAAATGCCAATGCCGGCGCAGTCCGGCTCGGTGGTTACGGCGCCTGGTTCGGGCGCTTCGTCTAATCGCCGGAAAGAAAAATCTGGGAGGTAACCATGGCCGATCTAACGCTCAGGGACGTCAAGAAGTCTTACGGCAATCTGCACATTCTCCACGGCATCGACCTCGACATCAAATCGGGCGAGTTCATCGTCTTCGTCGGCCCCTCGGGCTGCGGAAAGTCGACGCTTTTGCGCTCGATTGCAGGGCTTGAGGAGATCAGCGGCGGCACGCTTGAGATCGCCGGCGAGAAGGTCAACGACGTGCCGCCCTCCAAGCGCGGCATCGCCATGGTGTTCCAGTCCTACGCGCTTTATCCGCACATGACCGTCTACGACAACATGGCCTTCGGCATGAAGATCGCCAAGGAAAGCAAGGCTGAGATCGACAAGCGCGTGCGGGCGGCGGCCGAGATTCTCCAGCTGACCAAATATCTCGACCGCCTGCCCAAGGCGATGTCGGGCGGCCAGCGCCAGCGCGTCGCCATCGGCCGCGCCATCGTTCGCAACCCCAAGGTCTTCCTGTTCGACGAGCCGCTGTCGAACCTCGACGCGGCGTTGCGTGTCGCTACCCGCATCGAGATCGCCAAGCTCAAGGAATCGATGCCCAACACCACGATGATCTACGTCACCCACGACCAGGTCGAGGCGATGACGCTGGCCGACCGCATCGTCGTGCTCAAGGACGGCCGCATCGAGCAGGTCGGCACGCCGATGGAGCTCTACAAGCACCCCGGCAACCTGTTCGTCGCCCAGTTCATCGGTTCGCCGGCGATGAACATCGTCGGCGGCACCATCGACAGGACGGGCGAGAACAGCCTGGTCAGCCACGTCGGCGGCCACAAGACCTCGGTGCCGGTGGCAACGCCCACTGATGCCCAGGGCAAGACGGTCAGCTTCGGCGTGCGGCCCGAGGACCTCTATGTCGCGACCGGCGAGGACTACCTGTTCGAGGGTCTCGTCGATTATGTCGAGCAGCTCGGCGAGGTCCAGCTTGTCTATGTCGACATCGGCCGCGCCGATCAGCCACTGGTGGCCAAGCTGCCCGGCAATGTCGAGGTCAAGCGCGGTGCGAAGATCCGGCTCGCCGCCAGCCCCGACGAGCTGCACATCTTCGACAGCGACGGCCATTCGTTCGCCCGCCGCCGGCTGACTGCGGCAGCGGCTTGAGACGACCTCAATCCGCTGCCATCACCTGCCGCTCCCGCAGCGCTGTCCGGCGCTTCGAGATGAAGAAAGCGGCAACAAAGGTCAGGCTCATCAAAAGCACGATTGTCGGCGCCGGCGCGCTGTCGATGAAGAAGCTGAGATAGACCCCCAGGAATGACGACAGCACCGCCACCAGAACCGACACCATCAGCATACGCTCGAAGCGGTCGGTGAGCAGATAGGCGATCGCGCCCGGCGCGATCAGCATCGCAATGGCAATGATGATGCCGACGGCCTTCAACGCGCCGACGATGGTCAGCGACAGGATCGACAGCAGCCCGTAATGCAGCAGCTTCACCGGTAGGCCGATCGCCTGCGCGTGCTGCGGGTCGAAGGCGTGCAGCAACAGATCGCGGCGAAACAGGCCGATCGCGCCGGTGGCGATCAGCGCGATGACAGCCGTCTGGCCGACATCGCTCCAGCTCACGCCCAGCATGTCGCCGAACAGGATATGGTCGAGATGCACGTCGGTCTGGATCTTGGTGTAGAGCACGATGCCGAGGCCGAACATGCCGGAAAAGACGATGCCCATGACGGTGTCTTCCTTGATCCGGCTGTTTTGCTTGAGATAGCCGGTCGCCAGCGCGCAGGTCATGCCGGCGGCGAAGGCGCCGACGGCGAGCGGAATGCCGGCGATGTAGGCCAGCACCACGCCGGGTAGCACCGCATGGCTGATGGCGTCGCCCATCAGCGACCAGCCCTTGAGCACGAGGAAACACGACAGCAGCGCCATCGGCACCGCCACAAGCAGGGCGATGACGAACGCCTGCTGCATGAACGGGAATGCGAAGGGGAGGGTCAGGGTTTCGATCATGGCTGCACCACGTAGGTCGGCGCTCCACGCCACCCCCCTCTGGCCTTCCGGCCATCTCCCCCGCAAGGGGGGAGATCAGCAGCTTTGAGGTCGGCGCTTGTTTTGGAATGTCGGCGGTTTGCGAAGGTGGTGATGACAGTTGATCTCCCCCCTTGCGGGGGAGATGGCCGGCAGGCCAGAGGGGGGTGGGAAGGAATGAGACCCATCATCATCATATCCCCGCCTCCAGTGCTTGCCGTGCCCGCTTTCGCGACGCCAGCAGCCCATGCTTGGGTGCGAAGACAAACGCGATCAGGAAGATCAGCGTCTGAGCGACGACAATGATGCCCCCCGTCGCGCCGTCGAGGAAATAGCTTGCATAGGCGCCGACAAAGCTGGTGATCGAGCCGATAGCCACGCTGATTGCGATCAGTCGCGGAAAGCGGTCGGTGAGCAGATAGGCGGTGGCCCCCGGCGTCACCACCATGGCGATGACCAGGAATGCGCCGACGGTCTGCAGCGCCGCGACCGTCGAGGCCGACAGCAGCATGAAGAACAGCACCTTGAGCAGATCGGGCTTGAGCCCGATCGAACGCGCATGGTTTTCGTCGAAAAACGCGACCATGAGGTCCTTCCATTTGGCGAGCAGGATGGCGAGCGAAATGCCGCCGATCAGCACCAGCTGCAGCGTGTCGGAAGGCGTGATCGCCAGGATATTGCCGAGCACGATGGTCTGGATGTTCACCGAGGCCGGTGACAGCGAGATCATGAACAGGCCAAGCCCGAAGAACGAGGTGAAGATCAGCCCGATGATGGCGTCTTCCTTCAGCTTGGTGCGCTGGTTGAGGAAAAGCATAGCGCCCGCTGCAAGCCCGCCAGAAATGAAGGCGCCGAGCGCGAACGGCAGGCCCAGCATGTAGGCGCCGGCGACGCCTGGCACAATCGAGTGCGAAAGCGCGTCGCCGATCAGCGACCAGCCCTTGAGCATCAGATAGGCCGAGAGGAAGGCGCAGACGCCGCCGACTAGGGCGGACACCCACATGGCGTTGAGCATGTAGCCGTAGCCGAATGGCTCCAGGAGCGTGGCAATCATTTCTTGCGCCCGCCCTTCTTGGCTGCAACGTCTTTCTCGGCGTCATCGCCATAGATGACGAAGGGGCGCTCGTCGTCGGTCAGCACCGTCACCTGGCGTGTGTCGGCCGCGTCCTGGTGCAGTTCGGCGCCGCCAAGGATGAATTGACGCAGCACGCCGCCAAAGGCCTTTTCGAGATTGGCCTTGGTGAAGGTTTCGGCCGTCAGCCCGGAGGCAAGCACGGTGCGGTTGACCAGCACGGCGCGGTCGCAGAAACGCGGTACCGAGCCCAGATTATGCGTCGACACCAGCATCACGCGGCCTTCGTCTCGCAGGCCTTGCAACAGCGTGATGATCGCTTCTTCGGTGCGCACGTCGACGCCGGTGAACGGTTCGTCGAGCAGGATGATCTCGCCCTCCTGGGCAAGGGCGCGGGCCAGGAAGACGCGCTTCTTCTGGCCGCCGGAAAGCTCGCCGATCTGGCGCGTGCGGAAATCGGCCATGCCGACGCGTTCGAGTGCCGCATCCACCGCCTCGCGGTCGACCGCGCGTGTCATGCGGAAGAAGTTCATGTGGCCATAGCGGCCCATCATGACCACGTCTTCGACGAGCACCGGAAAGTTCCAGTCGACATCCTCGCTCTGCGGCACATAGGCGACGAGGTTTTTCTTCAGCGCCTCGCGTGCCGGCTCGCCGAATATCGAAACGCTGCCTGTGGCGAGCGGAACGAAGCCCATGATCGACTTAAACAGGGTCGACTTCCCTGAGCCGTTGACGCCGACAAGGGCGGTGATGGTGCCACGCGGAATGGCGAAGGAGGCGTTGCGAAGGGCGGTGTGGCCGTTTCGGTAGGTGACCGAGATGTTGTCGACGCGCAGGCCTTCGCCTGACAGCGCTGTGGTTGCGGGGCGCCCCTTCAACGGCACGTTCATTGGGCGAGCCCCTTGACGATGGTTTCGGTGGTGACCCGCATCAGGTCGAGATAGGTCGGCACCGGGCCGCTGGCATCGCTCAGCGAGTCGACATACAGCACGCCGCCATAGCGGGCGCCCGTTTCCCGCGCGACCTGCTCGGCCGGCTTCGACGACACCGTGCTTTCGCTGAACACGGCGGGAATGTTGTTGGCCTTGACGAGGTCGATCACCTTGCGCACCTGCTGGGGCGTGYCTTGCTGGTCGGCGTTGATCGGCCAAAGATAAACCTCCTYCAGGTTGAAGTCGCGCGCCAGATACGAGAACGCGCCTTCGCTGGTGGCGAGCCAGCGCCGCTGTTCGGGAATGGTCTCGATCGCGGTATGGATGGGCGCCACCGTCGCCTTGATCTTGGCGGCATAGGCTGCGGCGTTTTTGGCGTAGACCTCCGCGTTCTTGGGGTCCTTGGCGGCAAAGGCCTTGCGGATGTTTTCGACATAGATGAGCGCTGCCTCAGGCGACATCCAGGCATGCGGGTTGGGTTTGCCGGTATAGGGGCCCTCGGCAATGCCCATGGGCGCCACGCCATCCGAAACAACGGCTTGTGTCACGCCGTCGAGATTTTCGAAGAATTTTTCGAACCACATTTCGAGGTTCAGCCCGTTCCACAGGACGAGATCGGCCTTCTGGGCGCGGATGATGTCGCCCGGCGTCGGCTGGTAGTTGTGGATCTCAGCATTGGGCTTGGTGATCGATTCCACCTCCGCCGCGTCACCGGCGACATTGCGGGCGATGTCGGCGATCACAGTGAAGGTGGTGACCACCTTCATCTTGCCGCCCGCTTCGCTCTCTTGCGAGCAGGCCGAAAGTCCGAGCATGGCCCCCAGCATGGCGATGGCGGCAAGTGTGGCACGAAAGGCTGTCATGGAAATCCCGTACGAGAACGCCGCACCGAACGGGCGGCAGCTACGATGCCTTACCTAATGGCACCTCGCGCCCTTGTCAATGCAATTGCAAATCGTTTGCAACTGAGGCGCATGAAAACACTGCGCCGATGCCTTTTGAGCGCCAGCTCGCATCCAATCGGCAGCTGGCGCGTTGTCGTTTGCCAATTCCAACCAAGGAGAACGATCGTGTCAGCCACCTCGGGAATTCGCGAGCATATGGAAGTGATCGGCGCCGACGGCGTTCACATCGGCACTGTCGACAAGGTCGAAAACGGCCGCATCAAGCTGACCAAGCAGGATGGCGGCGAAGGCAGGCATCGTGGCCACCACCATTACATTTCCACCGCCCTTGTCGCCGAAACCGAAGGCAACAAGGTACGCCTGTCGGCCAATGCCGATGTCGCGGTGACCTTCGAGGAAGAGGGCAAGTCGGGGTAGTTTGGTGGCCTGCGTGCCGCAGTTTGCAACCTAGGGTGAAGCATCCAGGCGCGCCGATATGGCTGAAGGTGCCAATGCGCTGCGAGATGGCAATGAGGACGGGCGGATTGTGGGACGGTTCCCCACGCGCACATTCTTGCTGGCGGCTCGAGGCTGCTACCTGCGACGTCTCGTTCCTTCCTGCCCCCCTCTGGCCTGCCGGCCATCTCCCCCACAAGGAGGGAGATCACGCCTTCATTTGCCTTCTGGCCAACCACCAACGTCGCAGCGTTCACTTTCTGCTAAATCGCAGGACGAGCGCTGCCGTGGATGCGACTAATCTCCCTCCTTGTGGGGGAGATGGCCGGCAGGCCAGAGGGGGGTGGGAAGGAACGAGACATTGAAGATTTGCTTGACAGTGCAACAATACAGCTTGCCCCCATTGCCCGCTTTTCCACGCCCTCTGAACCTGCCGTATCGTCATCGCCAGTTTATCGCATGGGAATGCGGGGCGCGACGGAAGCGCCCCTTCTTCTGGGGATGAACGCACACATAATCTTTTGCAACTGGGTGTCATCTGGCACATAGTCGGGCCATGACGAAGACTGCCACCAAGCCCGGATCCAAGAAGCCCGATTACGAAAAAGCGTTGCGCAAGGCGGGCATCCGCATCACGCGTCCGCGCAAGATCATCCTGGGTATTCTGGGCGAGACCGAGGATCATCCCGACGCGCTCGAAATCTTCCGCCGCGCCGAGACCATCGACAAGAGCATCTCCTTGTCTACCGTCTACCGGACGATGAAGCTCCTGGAGGAAATGGGTGCGATCCACCGCCATGCCTTCGAGGGCGGGCCGTCGCGTTTCGAGCAGGCGGGCGGTGATCATCACGACCACCTAATCGACATGGATACCGGTGACGTGATCGAGTTCCGTTCAGACCGTATCGAACAGCTGCAGCAGGAAATCGCCCGCCAGCTTGGATACGACATCGTCCACCATCGGCTCGAGCTTTACGGGCGCCGCCGCAAGGATTAGCGCGGCCGCGCCTTTGGCCAAGGCACGACGAGTTGATCGCTCGCCACCATGCGCGCGCCGGGCTGCGAGTTGACCTTGGCCCGGGCACGGTCAATCATGCCGCCGCCTCTGGCACGTGAAATCAGCAGACGGGATAACGACCATGGAAAAAGCCGAAATCGGACTGATCGGATTGGGCACGATGGGCTCGAACCTGGCGCTGAACATCGCCGAAAAGGGCCACCGCATCGCCGTCTTCAACCGCACGCCGGCCCGCACGCAGGCATTTGTCGAATCGGCCGGTGCGCTGCGCGACATGGTGGTGCCATGCGCCTCGATCGAGGAGCTGACCGCCGCGATCCGCCCGCCGCGTCCTGTCATCATCATGGTGCTGGCGGGACCCCCCGTCGACGAACAGATTGCGGCACTGCGCGGTGCCATGTCGGCCAACGACATCATCATCGATGCCGGAAACGCCAACTTCCGCGACACCATGCGCCGCTTCAAGGAGTTGGAGGGCTCGGGCCTGACCTTCATCGGCATGGGCGTTTCGGGCGGCGAGGAGGGCGCGCGCCACGGCCCCTCGATCATGGTCGGCGGCACGCCCGAATCCTACAAACGTGTCGAAGGCGTGCTGACCGCGATCTCGGCCAAGTTCAAGGGCGAGCCCTGTGCCGCCTGGCTCGGCACAGACGGCGCCGGCCACTTCGTCAAGACCATCCATAACGGCATCGAATATGCCGACATGCAGATGATCGCCGAGATCTACGGCATCCTGCGCGACGGGCTCAGCATGAAGCCGAAAGAGATCGCTCCCGTCTTCGCCGGTTGGAACAAGGGTCGCCTCGAATCCTACCTGATCGAGATCACCGCATCCGTGCTCGAGGCAGACGATCCTAAGACCGGGCGGCCGGTGGTCGACATCATCCTCGACCGCGCCGGCCAGAAGGGCACCGGCAAATGGTCGGTGATCGAAGCACAGCAACTCGGCATTCCAGCGACGGCGATCGAAGCGGCGGTGGCGGCGCGCGTGCTGTCGTCGATGAAGGACGAACGGCTGGCGGCGGAAAAGGCCTATGGTGCCAACACGCTCAAGTTTGCCGGCAGCAAGGACGAGGTGCTTCACGATCTCGAGCTTGCATTGTTTGCAGGCAAGATCGCTGCCTATGCGCAGGGCTTTGCGGTCATGGCCGCAGCCTCCAAGGAGTTCGGCTGGAACCTGCCGATGCCGACGATCGCCAAGATCTGGCGCGCCGGCTGCATCATCCGCTCGCAGTTCCTCGACACCATCGCCGAGGCCTTCGGCAAGGCGGATGCCTCGACCAACCTGCTGATGGTGCCGGCCTTCGTCGACATGATGGGCAAGGCGCATCCGTCGCTGCGCCGCATCGTCGCCCGTGCCGCCGAGGCCGGCCTGCCGGTGCCGGCATTGTCGTCGGCGCTTGCCTATTTCGACGGCTATCGCCAGGGCCGGGGTTCGACCGACCTGACGCAGGCGCAGCGCGACTTCTTCGGTGCGCATGGCTTCGAGCGCATCGATGCGCCGGGCGCGTTCCATGGCCCGTGGGGCAGCGGCAGCTAGCGTTCCTAGGGCGCGCGTGTAGCACCTTCTCCCCGTAATGACGGGGAGAAGGRAMAAGCGGCAACGCCRACGCCCTCCCTCTCCCCGTATTTCACGGGGAGAGCGACTGTCTTGGCGGTCAAGCGGTTTGCCATGGTTTTTGGTCCCGGATCATGGCGTTGAGGATGGTGAGGAGCTTGCGCATTGTCGCGACGATGGCGACGATCTTGGGCTTGCCGGCGGCAACGAGCCTGTCGCGGAAGGCCTTGAGGACAGGGTTGTGACGTGCGGCGACAAGGGCTGCCATGAACAGTGCGGCGCGGACGCGCGTCCTG
>NZ_JBFUIP010000099.1:0-20481 GCF_056401815.1 Aminobacter sp. P4_D5
CCGATGAACATCATGCCGGATCGGCTCAGGGAGATCCTGTGCAAGCGTGAGCAGCGCTATGTCGGCGTTCAGCTGACGTTTTCGTTCGAGCGCCAGCGCATCATGCTCGAGGAGACCGATGTGACGCGTGGTCTGGTTGGTCGTTATGTCGAGACCTATGCCTATGCGGATGGCCGGTTTGACGTGCGCTGGAAAGGCCATTGCCTGCCCTACCGGGTGTTCGACACGGACCAGCGTGTGACCCATGCGGCGATCACCGAGAACAAGCGGCTTTCCGATGTCTTGGCCTACATCAAGGAGCAGCAGGAGCAGTTGCCGCAGCCAAAGGTGAAGACCAACAGCGAGAAGAATGGCTACACGCCACGGGGCCGCAAACCAGGCAAGCGGACGGATTTGATGAACGATCCGAAGGTCATTGCGCAGCGTCAGCAGGCTCTTTCACGGCTCGATGCCGCGGAATGATTGGCTGATCCAACAATCTCAAAGCTAAAGCCGATGGGTGGATAATCCACCCGCCCCGCTCTGCCCTTGCAACCCCAACCAGCCGGTCAGAACGGGGCTGATTGTCGTGCGCTGGCAGAAAGTGACATTTCAACTTTGCGTCCGAGCGGACATTCCAACCTTGCCGCCACATTTCGTGTAGCCGGGTACGTTCCACTTTCGAGTGCTACAGTCGTCGCCTCTTGGGACGCCGCCAAATAGGGCGAATCCTGTTTACGATGGGTCCAGGCGTCAAAATCCCGAGGTCGATTTCTCGACCTGCTTGAGCAGGCCTTTGTCGATACGGAAGAAGGGCATGGCGCGTTCGCCGGCACCGTCGTCGCGGAAACGGAAAATGCCCGTCGAACCCCGAAAACCGGTCGGGCTCTCAATCACTTTCTTGGTGAAGCCTTTTGGGCCGAGCGCGCTGGCGATGCCGGCCGCAAGGGCGACCGTATCATAGCCATAGGCGACATTGACGTCGGGCTCGTAGTTGTAGGTCTTGCGGAAGCGATCAGCGATGGGCCCGATCTCCGCGCTATCGAGTGTGGCGATGTAGGCCCCCTGCATCGTGGGCTCGTCGATGCCATGCTCCAGCCAGCGATTTGACCCGACCAGGGTGATGTTCTTGCCGAGCAGCCCCTTGGCCTTCAGCGCTGCGACCAAAGGTGCCGGGTTGGCGCTGCCGCTGGCGATCACGATCGCCTGCGGATCGCTGACCAGCGCCATCATGTCGGCCACGGCCTTGTCGGACCCGCCAGTGGATGGGCCGAATGGCACCGCCACCGCAAGCGTGGCGCCATAGATGCTGAGGCTGTTGGCGACACGCTTTTCGATCGTCTTGCCGGCCTCGCCTTCGGCTGTGAACAGTACGAACTTCCGCGCCCCCTTGGCGGCGATGGCCGCAGCTCCCGCTGCCGCGCTGTCGGCCTCGTTGAGCCTGACCGAATAGACGCCCGGCGCGCCGGCATAATTGTCGGCCAGCGCCAGGACCAATGGCCGGTTGGTGCCCGAGATCGCCGCGAGCTGGCGCACCGCGCCGGGCTCGGACGGGCCGATGACGAGTTTCGCGCCTGAAGCCAGCGCGCCTGTGGTCAGGGTACGCGCGCGGCCTTCGTCGCCACCGGTATCTTCCACCGTCAATGTCAGCAGGTTGTCGCCCATGTCGGCCATGGCAAGCGCCGCTGCATCGCGCATCTTTCGGCCACGGTCGCCCGCTGAACCGCCCGCCGACAAGGGCAGCAGCATCGCGACTTTCACCGGCCCTTTGCCAAGCGTTTCGCCTGATCTTGTCGGGCCCAATTTCGCCTGAGCTGTTCCAGAAGATGCGGTTGCGCTTTCAGCGGCGGTGCCAAGCACGTCGTTGCCTTCGGCGCCGGACTGACAAGCGGCCAGACCAAGCGGCAGCGCCAATACGGCAGCCAGCAATGCGGCATGCCGCAAGAAGCGCTGTCCAGTTACCCTCATCAATCCTCCGTTAGAGCACTGCGCGGCCGATTGAACGCGCATAAAATGCCCCAAACTTGAAACCCGCGCGCCGACCATCACCACGACAATGGTCACGCGACCGCGGCACAAAAACGGCATGCCGAACAGCTGGCGCGAAAGTTACCAATATGTTGCGTCCGCGGCACGGTGGCAGACGCGTGGTCACCGAACCAGGCCGGAGGTGGGGCGCTGTTTTTTTCAACGTGCGAGCGATTTCGCTGATGCGCGGGCCACGCGAAACGGCGGCCCGCGACCTGGCTAGTTCATGTATTCGACCATGCGGCTATGGAAGCACTCGCATTTGTTGATGGAGTCCTGGTCGCGATAATTGGTCCTGAGGTAGCCATAGGCGATGCCGCAGGCGACTTTCGCCTCCGAAGCCCAGACGAACACCGGACGCCTCGAGTCGATCCACTGCGAGCTGTTGGCGGCAGCAACAGACTCGTCCATCAGCCGGACGACTTCGGTCCTGACCTCGCCGAGGTTCTCATTCAGCGCCAGATCCGACGTGCTCGCCACCCGACAATAGCTGGCGGTCGGCATATCGATCAAGTCGGCCGCCACCACCTGGCCAGTGAAGGCAAATACGCAAAGGCCGGCTAGCGCCGACCGCTTCTTCCAGTTGAAAGCCATTCGAAGTTCCCTCTCCTGCCCCGGCATCGACGCAGTGTCGGCTGCCACCCATTCACGTCCCCACCCGGAAACCCGGGCGCATTCCAAAACTCAAAGCGTGCCCTGCCCCGACGAGCCATCTTCCTCGAAGAGGATATTGAAGGGCGCCGTGACAGCCAAGGCGTCCCCAGCCGCGTCCGGCGCCGTCATCTCAGCCATCGCCAGAGCGTCGGGCGCCGTCTCGGAGCCTGGAGCCAGCAACTGCGGTATCAGGTCGGACAACTCGATGACCTCGCCGAACAGCGAGTCGGCGAGGATCTCGCCGAGTGCTGCGGCATCGGCCACCAGCACAGGAGTTGGTGCGAGCGTGGGCAAGTCGAACTCGGGTTCCAAACCCCACGAGCTCACATCAACGGTAGGGGCCAGCGCCAAAGCGCCAGCCCCTTCGTTCGTTGCATCCGGCTTGTCATCCGTCATCGAGAATTCCGTCTGCCTTGAACCAAACGCCTTGTTTCAACACTCATATATTATCCGAGTGCTTGGTGCCCGAATTATCTTCGAACAACACCTTCACCGCCTCGTTGACCGCCGTGAAGTTCTCGAGCACGGCGACGGTCTGGAAGCTGTCTCCGCCACCATCGACATCGACATTTACCTCTGCATTGGCGCCGTTCTGGACAATGCTGACATAGCCTTTCGCCGCCAGATCAGTGTCGGGAGCGAGGCCGTTCAGCAGCGCGCTGAGATCGAGCTGGTCGCCCTTGCCTCCGTCGTAGTCCGTAATGATGTCGGCGACATTCAAGCCCTCGATGACAAAGGTTTCACCGGTCGGTTGCGCGGCTTCCGGAGCTCCGAGCACCGCATCGAGCATCATCTCGACATAGGTACCCGAAGAACCATCCGCATAGTGGACGGTGCCTTCGCCAGCCACGCTCTGGCCGTCGATCACGTCGGTCGACGGGGTCGTYGATGTGCTGAGGCCAGTGATGCCGTGGTCGCTGAGTTGGGTCAGTTCGCCAACCTCGCCGACGCCGTCGTTGTTTGCGTCTTGCCAGATCATCAGCTTGCCGAAGGCCTCGTCGTTGGCATCGATAATGCCATCGCCATTGCTGTCAAGCGAAGCAAGCGCCTCCGCACCGCTGGCGAAGTGCCCGCCGGCGAAGTTCGGGGTGAAGATCTCGGCACCGCTGTCGATCTTGCCGTCGCCGTTGACATCATAGGCCAGGATGCCGTCGCCGCTGGTGTTCCAGGCAACCTGGTCGGCATGACCATCCGCGTTGATATCGAAGCGGATGCCGCCATCGATGTTGGAGAACGACATGCCGTTGTTGTCGAGGTCAAGCATGATTGGGTCGACGGCACTCGAATAGACGACGATGTCGTTGTGGTCGATCGCCTGCAGCTGGGTGAGCGTGGTGACGTTGTTCAGTGTTGCCACCAGCGTTCGACTACCCGTACTACTCCAGTCGGAGTCGAACCAGATCTCCCCTTTGCCAGTATTGGAATTGAAGACTAACACGTATGCGTTTTTCGGAGAATCAAACCACCAAACTTGGCTGTTCCGAATTTGATCGGTCGTCTGCGCCGACGTGATCCGAACCACCATATTGTCCGCATTGAGCGCAATATTGCTGATCGACGATGCAGTAGTAAATGCACTCGAACTGAGCGCAGTCCCTGCAGAACTGCCAGATCCGGTCGTTTTGAAATCGACACCGCCAGATCCGGAACCGCCGAAGAAACCAATCTTGTCGCTGCCGTCGGTGTAGTCAGTGACTATATCTGAACCTGTGTTCGTCGCGAAGCGGAACTGATCTGCCCCACCATTACCGGTCAGGATGTCGTTGCCGCTGCCACCGTTGATGACGTCAGCGCCGGAACCACCCGTGATCGTGTCTGCGCCGGTCGAGCCCACGATCTTGAACCCTTCCGACTGGTTGGCGAGATTCAAGGTTGCTGCCGAGGCCAGCGTGACGTTCTCGATGCCGACGATCTGCGCGTCGCTACTGCTGGTGAAGTTGGCCCCGACACTCAGCGTGTCCGTACCGCCGCCGCCATCGATCAATCGATCCGCCTGATCGGCGACAATCGTGTCATTGCCGGTTCCGGCATAGATCGTGTCGACTCCGCCCTTGCCATCGATCGTGTCGCTGGCGTCGTTGCGGCCAATCAGGATCTCGCCGAGCGACGTGCCGTCGAGCGTATTCTTGCCGGCCTGGGTGCGATCGATCGTCACCACAGCACTGTCCGGCGCCGCGCCGTTCTGGCCATTGTAGGTGAACGATCCGCCGGCCGTTGCGTCGTCCGTAAAGGTGACGTTTCCGCCTCCGCGCGTCGCGCTACCGCCGATAGCAGGGTTGGTCACACTCGAAATGGTCGATCCGGCGTCGTCATTGGCGAGCAACGCTGCCTCGGAGATGACGATGCTGGTACCCGAGCCGCCACTGATGTTGGTTAGCACGCGGTCGCTATGCAGTGGGTTTGCGTCGCCGTCGACCGTTTTCAATGCAATCGATAGTTTGGCGGTTGTGCTGTCGCCATCTGCATCCGTCACCTGGTAGGTGAAGGTTTCGGACGCCCCCACCGGAAGCGTGCTGCCGTCTGTGTAGGTGTAGGTGCCATCCTTGTTGATGACCAGCGTGCCGTATTGGCCCGCCATCTGGAAGTTGCCGGCGCCGTCGGCCGTATTGTCGGTGTTGCCGACGCGGGTAATTGCGGTGACGAGCAACGGGCCGTCAGCACCCTTAGAGTCGTTGTCAATGACGTTGCCAGTCTTCGTGATGCTGGTCGAGTCGGACGAGACGAAGCGAACCGCAAGTTGGTAGTTGTTGCTTCGTCCTTCATAGGTCCGCACGGTCGAGACGATGTTGTTCTGCTCATCGACGAAACCACGTACATCCAAAGTATAGTTCTGCCCGTCGATGTTCACGGTCGCCGTCTGCGTGGTGATCGTGATGACGTCGCGGTTTTGTTCGGCCGTTCCGTTGTTCGGCGTTTCGTTGTGCGCGAAATTGATTTCGATCGGACCAACCAGAACCGGCTCGCCATTGATGATCGCGGTGAAATTGACCGTCAGCTTGGCGCTCGAAATGCTCGTGCCGCTGTCGATCGACTGATTGTAGTGGGTGAACGTACCAAGATAAAATGTCTGGTTGGTCTGGAGATTGGCCAGATTGGCCGGTGCGGCGTCAACAAAGCCGTAGCCAGACTGTCCACCGTCGCCCCATTCAACAAGATCGGCAGCACCATCGTTATCGCGGTCGGTGTACTCGATATCCTCGCCACCCGTTAGGATTTGCCACCGCGCGACGACGGACCCGACGTCGAGATCGTCGACTACGATATTCAGTGAATCGCTGTCATTGTTTGCAATTGGCGTGTCGTCGTCGATGGTGATCGTCAGCTTTCCGGTAGCGCTCTCAGCCTGAGCGTCGGTCACGCGGTAGGTGAGATCGATGACAGCATCGTTCTCGCCGGAGCCAGCTGCGTGGAGCACCGGCTTAAGCAAGGTGAAGACGTAGTTCCCGTTACCGGTATCCACCTGTACGGTGAAGACTACACCGCGGGCCGAGGTTGCCATCAGCGTGTCGGTATTGGCATCCCAACTGTAGCTGACCTGCTCAGTGCCCACCATGCCCGTCGTTCCCTGCATGGGCAGGAAATTGATAGGATCGGTAGTCGCCGGCGCATCGCCGTTGAAGGAATGTGTCAGCGTGCCGGTTGCCGTTGTCGCCTGGCCGGAGACGTCGCCACTGCTCGAGCCATTCCCTGCATTGCCGTTCGCCAGACCCTCATCGTCGACCGTAGCCGTGACCGTGCCGGCCGTCGGCTGCGCGTTGGCGTTGGTGATCGCTATGGCTTGCGTGGCCTGCGAAGTATCGCCGTCACCATCGGTGATGCGGTAGAGGAAGCTCACATTCTGAGTCAAGCTGCTGGAGTTGGGGTTCGGGTCGAACTTCCAGTCACCATTTCCGGCAATGACGTAGGTCCCTTGGCCACCGGCCGGCATGAACGTCGAGCCGCCAGCGGCCACCTCCTGCCAGGTGTCACCATCGTCGAACGACACGTGCGTGACCGTGGCGCCATCGGCGCCCCTGATATCATTGGCAAGGAGGTTCTGGCCTGCCGTTTCGCCTGCCGTTTCAACAACCGTCAGAGCGGTCCCCGCGTTCGCCGTCGGAACGTCGTCGACGATCTTGACGTCGAGGCTGCCGGTGGCCGTCGTGCCGTCGCTGTCCTTGACCTCGACCGCGAAGCTGACCTGGACGCTGTTCTCGCCATTGGCGGAACCATGCGTCAGCGTGTTGTCCTCCAGCGTGTATTTGTAGGTGACGCTGCCGGCACCCGTCGCCGGATTGTAGCTGTAGCCCGTGACCACCAGCTTGCCCGTGGCATCATCCGATATCGTCTGCGGGAAGCCGCCGGCAAGGTTCAGCGTCGTCGACCCGATCTTGATCGAGCCGATGCCGTCGGCCGCGGCGAAGCTGAACGAACCGGCCTGCGTCAGCGCCTGCGCATTCGGCGAGGAGCCGTCGGACAGGTGGTCCTCGTCCACCACCAGCTCGCCATGCTCGGCATCGAGTCCGCTGAGTGTGGGGGCGGAGTTCTTGACGCCGACGTTGATGGTAGCGTTCTGCGCATCGCCGTCCCCGTCCACGATCTTGACGCCGAACTGCAGGTCGAGATCGACCGTGGTTTCGGTGCGTGAGACCGAGGCGAGGGACACCTTGGCGCCGCCGCCTTGGACAGCTACGCCAATAACCTCGATGTAGTCGATGAACTTGCCAGCCGGGGCGGTGAAGGACTTGGTGCTGCCGCTTATCGTGACGGTTTCTGTGGTCTGCGAGTTGTCGGTGAAACGGACCACAAATGTAAGCTTATCGCCGCCGAGGTTCTTGAAGGATAGCGTCGCTTCTGAAACTGCAGGACCCGAGAACGGCGGAGGGGTAAAGCCAGCAACGCCGAAGTTGTCTGCGTCCTGGAAGTCGAAGCGCAGCATTTCGCCCGCACCGAGATTGCCGTCAATGCCGACACCCCAGCCCGTTGCAGCTCCCTTGACCTGGTCGAGCGCGCCATCCGCCTTCCAGCCCGACACCACCGCGAGGTTCTCGCCACCTTGCGTCGTGAGCAAATAGGCAGTTCCTGGGCCGGAGCCGTATGCCCCACTGGCCTTTGTTGCATCCACGGTGGTCGTTGCGCCGTCAAGCGGCCTGAACGACTGATAGACGTAGCCCCCGGCCGGATTGACGGTCAGACTGAACACCGGATTGGCCTGGTTACCCGTGTGGGCGATCAGTTGGTTGCCGACCTCGGTATACTGGATTGCCAATCCGCCGGATTTGAGGTTTGCCGGAAGCGACGTGAAGTCGATGTCCTTGATGCCGTCAGCTCCCGGCAGGATGTCGAAGCTGCCAATGGTCGTTGCCGCGCCGTTGCCGACTTCGATGGACTGCGGCGTGCCGAGATCAGGGGTGTCGTCGTCAACCATAACAGTCAGCGTCGAAGGCGCAGTATCGCCGTCTCCGTCGGTAACCTCGTAGTTGAACTTGAGGCTTAGATTGTCTTCATACTCGAGCTGGCTGGCGCCGGGAGCCGACGTCAGCGGGTGGGCCAGCGGGCGGAAGACCTCCAGCTCATAGCCACCGGCATCGTTGATCGTCAGCTTAAAGACTTCGAGCTGGGCTCCTCCCGGGGCCGTCATCGTCCCGGTCAGGACGCCACCGATCCCGGACTGCGACCACGCGGTCTGCACGTCGAGTACCGTCGCTGCCTTGGTGATCGGATCGACATAGATGGCCTTCAGCGTCCCGATCGCGCCGTTCTCACCGGACACCGTTGCCAAGCCTGCCGTGATCTTCCGCAGGCCGTCGGCGCCCGCTGCGAAATCGAGCATGCCGGTCGCGCTCTTGACCTCTCCGGCAACGTCGCCGGCCGCGCTTCCACCCGAAATGCCGCCGGACTGGCCTTCGTCGTCAAGAACAACCCGATGCTCGACCGGACGCGCGACCGGCATGTCGTCGGACACCGTCACATTGACAGTACCCTGGGCCGTCGTGCCGTCCGTATCGGTCGCCACGACCTTGACCGAGCCGAGTTCCTGCAGATCGTCGCCACTGGCTGCATGGCTGTCGTAGTTGTCCTCAAGTGTCGCCTTCACGGTCGCGGCGTTGCCTACGACAGTCAGCTCGAGCTTGACCACGGCTACCGCACCGTCCTTGCCGACGATTTCGGTGGCGGATACCCGCTCCCAGGTCAGGCCTCCACCGAGGGCGCTCAGGTCGGTGCCGAATGCTATCGAGGCGATCGCGTCCGAACCCGGCGTGAAGGTGATGGACCCGGTCGCGAAGTCGTCGCCGCCAGGCGTCGAGCCGTTCGCCAGGTTCTGGTCGTCCAGCGCAAGCGTGATCGGCGCACCCGCAACTGGTCCGGCGCCGTCCGTCACCGTGATCGGCTGCGCCGCTGTCGCGGTGTCGCCGTCGCCGTCGGTGATCGTGTAGGTGAAGCCTGCGTTGACGCCGGTTGCGTTAGTAAGGTTTGGCTTCGGATCGAACGTCCACGCGCCGTTCGACTGGAACGTGTAGGTACCGTTGGATGTGTTTATGGTCGTGCCGCTAGTGTTCACCACATGTTCGAAACCGCCGATCGTCACGGACGTGAGCTTGGCGCCGTCAGCGCCTGGGGTGTCGTTGGCGAGCACATTGCCGCCGATGGTACCAACAGCATCTTCCGCAATCGACTCCGCCGCTTCGTCAACGGCCGTCGGAACGTCGTCGTTGAACTCGATCTTCAGCGTGCCGGTCGCCGTATCGGCGGTCGTGTTGTTGCCGTCGGTATCGCTGACCGTGTAGCTGAGCGGCGGCACAACGCTGACGCTTGCTTCTGTGTTGTCGGCGTTGGCATGCAACACGTTGTTGACTAGGATCACCTTGTAGGCGCCCGTTGCCGCATTGGTGATTTCAACCTGGAACAGCATTTTGTTGACTCGGCTCGAATCCGGGCTCGCCTGGATCTTCGCCGTCAGCACATTTCCGGAAAGACTGTAGGTCACCTCTTCCAGGCCAACCATACCAGACTTGCCGCCCATTCCCGCGAAGCTGAACACCAGCGCGCCATCGCCGCCGCCGCCCTGGAGCTTGCCAAGGAAGACAGCCTCACTGGGATCAACCGGAGTAGTTTCACCATCATTCGCATCGATGTCGCGGAGGGCGAAAGCACCGTTGGCGCCAGCCAAGCCATCGTCATCGACCTTTGCCGCAACCTCGCCCGCCGTCGGCACGTGATTGCTTTCCTTGACCGAGAAGACGACCGAGCCGTTGCCCAGGCCGATAGTGTCGCCGTCACCGTCACGAGCGGTGATGAATTGGCTGAAGTCGAGGTCCAGTTTGCTCGCATTGCCATGATCGAGGGGCTTGTAGAGCGTCAGCACGGCTTTGCCGTTGACGTCGATCTTGAGGTCGAACACCTTAGTGTCCGCTCCAATGAAGCCGGTGAGTATTCCTTTTTCCGACTTGATCTGGACTGGCTGGCCACCCGAATTGATATCGCCGAAATCCTTGGCGGTGAAGCTCTTAAGCTGGAATGCATCGCCGGCATGCGCGCCGTCCTCGCCGAAATTGACGAGCTTCATCAGGTCGATGTTAGAGGTTGTCTGCTGTGATGGCGTTACAGTGACCTGCCCCAACTCCAGATTGTCGAGGATAATACGGCCCTGGAAGCCGGCCGGATTCGGCGGAACGATCTCAAGCTTGGACAATATCACGCCATCCAGCACAGTGCCGGTAGCGTCGAACATGCTCATTGGAGTTACGCCCGGTATCGCGTTGGACTGAACCGTCAGAGTGACTGGGGCCAGCGCGTTGCCATTTGCATCGTATCCGATCACCGTGACCTGCGACAGACCTGTATTGGCGCCGTCGAGGCCGATTTTGGCGCTTTCGATGGTAAATGTCTTGCCGGCAGCAGCCGTGAAGATCATCGATTTGCCAGCACCGGCACTTTGCAAGGTGTAGTCGTTGTCGTGAATGACGACGATCGTGCCGGCGTTTGTGGTCAGATTGGGAATATTGGGCGCCTGGTTGATCTCGGCGTAGCCGAACCCGTATGTCTCCACCTTCACGGAAACCGCGCTCGAACCCGGCTCGTCCATGACGGTGGCTGCCGGAACCGAAGCAGCCACTTCGGGCGAGTCGTCGTCGACATTGACCTTGATCGTACCGGTTGCCTTGTCGCCGTCGCCATCTGTGATGGTGAAGCCGAAGCTTAGAAGCAGATTGTCTTCGAATGAACCGGTCTCGCCGTGTCCCGAATGGCTGAGCGGGGCCTGCATCTTCAAGGTGTAGCTGCCGTCCGAACGGATTTCGAGCGTGAATGCCGGCACGCCGCCGTTCATCGTGCCGACCAGCGTGCCGCCTTTTTCGAAGCCCCCAGCGGCATTGCCGTCAGCGTCCTTGCCGGGAACCCAAGTCGTGGTGATGGGGTAGGCGGTGCCCACTCCRTCGACCACGTGTATGCCCTGAAGACCCACATTGCCAAGGGTGGCCACGATCGACTTCAGCCCATCAGAACCAGCATCGAAGTTGATCATGCCGGTCGCGATATGGCCCGAGCCATCATCGCCGGGACCACCTGGAATGCCGGTCGCGCCGTTGGGCACGTTCTCATCATCTAGATTGCCGTTGTAGACCGCCTTCAGGCTGACATTGTCGAGCAGCGCACCGTGCTGGTTTTCGCTGCCGGTGCCCTTGAAGGCGAGCACTGCGTTGGGGCCGCTCGCGGTCACGTTGATCGTGATCTGCTGCAGGCCAGGGGCAATGTTGCTGTTGGCCGGAATCTCGTGGACGAGCTTGCCGTCGAACCAGATCTGCATGCCGCTGGAGCCGGCACCATCGCCGCCGCGCGGCGAATACCAGAAGCTCAGCTGATAGGTCTGACCAGCCTCCGTGCCAGCAATCGTCTGCTGGATCGTGGCATTGGTGGAGGTGGTGGCGTTGATGTCGCCGACGTTGCCGTTCGCTGGATTACCGACAGTGTCGGAATCAAGCTCGACCAGCGCATTGCCGAACTGGGTGCTTACGCCGCCGGCCCCGCCGGTCTGGACCTCGAACGGCACGCCGCCGTCCGACGTCCAGCCGTCAAGCGAGTGGAAGATCTCCCAATCCTGGTTGCCGAGGACGTTGGCATGGCCTTCCTCAAAGCTGCCGTTGACGATCAATTCATTGCCGAGTGCCGGAGTAGACGGGACGACCGAAATCACCTTCGGACCATCGTCCTCAAACAGGACCCGGCCGGAGATGTCGGCGCTGCCGGTCGCCTTGTCGCCGTCGCCATCGGTGGCGGTGACCTTCACCGAAACCGTGTTCGCGGCAAGCGTCACGCCTTCGTCATGGCTGTTTGTGTCGGGATGGTCGAGCGACACATATTGGGCAAGCGTGACAACGCCCGTGCCGGCATCGACATGCAGCGCGAAGGCGACCTTGTCGGTGTTGCTGACGCCGTTGCCGTCGGCGTCGTAAACGCCGATGATGCGACCGTTGCCGTCCTTGAACAGGAAGATAGCCTTGCCTTCGGTGGTCATCAGGCCGGAATCGACGCCGTTCTGGTTGGCAAGCTCGAGCGAATAGACCTTGGAGTTGTTCGTCGCGGGGCCATCGGCGCCGAAACTTATCGTGGAATCGACAATGGCACCGGAGCCCTGGGCGAACTGCGCCACCAACATATCGGGATCAGTGCCGGCATTGACGCCATTGAACAGGTTTTCAATGGCAACGGTTCCGGCCACCTCGTCAGAGTCCGAGTCGATGCCCTTGGTTTCGTCGATGACAATGATGTCGTTCAGCTTGACGTTGGCAAGGAAGGTGCCGGAGTTGTCGCCGTCGTCGCCGATCTCACGGAACTCAAGCTTGTCGTTGCCGCCACCAATCGCCGGAACATTGATGACGATGGTCTGCATCGGTCCTGATGTCGGCTCGTAGGTACCAACCTCCACACCATTCCAGAATACCAGCAGCTTAGCGCTACCTGCGGCAGCGCCGCTAGCTGCACCGATCTCGAAAGATAGGCCGTAGCTCTCGCCCGCCGTCAGGCCTTCGATGGTTTGGGTAATCTTGATGTTGCCCGGCGAAGCCTCAAGGTCGACCATGACGCTGTTGGTAGGGCTGTCAGCGCCGCGATAACCGTCGCCAACCTTTTCGAGCACGATCGTGCCCGCGCCATGGACGGGCGAAGCACCGATGGCCCAGGCTCCGGCCATTCCGGAATTGTTGACACCGCTGCCGGCGCCCCATTCACCGCCATTGTCGGTGAAGCCCTCGATGAACAAACCGTTGGCGATGGATTCCGGTGCTGTGACTGTCAACGTCGGGCCGTCGTCCTCGAACTTGATGAGGTTTCCGACATTAACGGTTTTGCTGACGGTGTCGCCGTCGCCATCCTTGGCCGTTAGCACGACCTGGATGTTATTGGGCTTGAGTTCAACCGACTCGTCATGGCTCGGGCCGCCGGTCGGGTGCTGCAGCGAAACATACTGAACCAGAGTGACCACGCCCGTAACCGGGTGGATGTGGATAGCGAAGGCAGCAGGTTCGTCGCTGCTGACGGTTCCATTGCCATTCGCGTCGTAGCGGCCGACAATTAGACCTCCCTCGGAGAAAAGTAGGATTGCCCGGCCCTCGGTCGTAAGCAGATTGGTGCTCGAACTTCCCATGGTGAACGCATAGGTCAGATCCTGGCTCGTCGCCTTTCCGTCTGTGCCGTAGTCGACGACAGCCGTAACAATCGCGCCTTGCGATTGGGCATAGCCGATCGGACCGACGCCATTGTTAACGTGCTGATCGCTGCCGGGATTGTTCACCAACTGGAATAGGGTCGAGGCGGCGGTATCGTTGCTGCCTGTATCCTGGCCTGGCGTTTCGTCGTGCACGATAGCAGCACCGACTGTGGTCGAGACTATTATCGGACCGTCGTCCTGGAATGAGATCTTGCCGCCGATATCGATCGACTTCTGAACGGTGTCGCCATCATTGTCGGTGGCCTTGAGTACGACGTTGACAAGACTGCCGAGACTGACCGGCTCGTTATGCGAGCTGTTGGAGCCGTCGCCGGCCTGGGGATGCTCAAGCGACAGATACTGCGCGATGCTGACCCCGCCGTTCTGGTCGATGGCCACCGCAAAGGCGATCTGCCCGGTGGCATTGTCGACGCGACCAACAATCAGGCCATTCTCGAGGAAGAGAAAGATTTCCTTTCCGTCAGTTGTCATGAGGCCAGAGTTCGTGCCGTCCCCACCATTGATGGCCAGCGTGAGCGAAATCTTCGCCGAGTCGTCGGCACCTTGCTTGACGCTGTATTCGACCACATCTTCCTGGTGGGCATAGCCGAGGGCCGCCGGTGCTGCCAGCGTTGCAAAGCGGGCGACCACGCCCACGGCGTCCGTGTCGTCGCCCTGGGAACCCTTCTGGAGGCCGGCGGTTTCATCATGCGTTACCACCGCGCCCGTCGCCTTCAGGTTGATCTGCGGAATGTCGTCGATGACGGTGACATTGACCTGACCGGTGAGGGGCACGGAATCGCCATCCCGATCCGTGGCCTGAATAATGGAGCCAAAGTTGATCTCTAGCGTATTCTGGACGGCGGTGCCGGACGGAGGCGCCGGGTGATCGAGCTGATCGAACAGGCGGAAGGTGAAATCGCCATCGCTTTCGACCGTCATCCAGAAGACCGGYCGGTCCAGGCCATGGGCGTTGTCGACGAATGCCACGAGCGTGTTGCCGACCATTGCATAGCTCAACGGCGAACCCTTGGACTGCAATCCTAAGGCTTCCATTTGGTCGATCGCCGTAGCGGCGAACCCGAAGCCACCGCCGACAGCCGCGCCATCGGCACCGAAATTCACCAGGCTGGCGAGCGATCCGGACGCTTTTGCCGCGCCGGTAAGCCACTCCGTGTCGCCATCCGGCGACGTCCCGTGTGACCACAGGCTGTGAATGTCGTCTTCATCCACCGTCACGGCCGCATTGCCCGGCTTGACCGACGGACCGTCATCCTTGAACACCAGATTGCTGCCGATATTCAGCTCAGCGGACTTGCTGTCGCCGTCCTTGTCAGTGATCGTCGCGGTGAGCTTGACGAGGTGGTCGGTCAGGCTGCTGGCGTCGTCGTGGTTGCTGGGGTCGGCATGCTTGACCGGACGGATCTGGTCGAGGGTGACTTTGCCATCGGCATCAACCTTGACGGTGAAGACCAAGTGGTTGCCGGCGGCAGTCCTACCCTCGACCACGCCGTTATTCACGCTCAGCAGTACCTGCTGACCGGACTTCGTGTCGATAAGTCCAGAATTGCCGGCAACCACGCTCAGTGTGTAGGCAATAGAGCCGGGGCCGTCGGCGCCATAGGATTTGACGAAGTTAGACGCGAACGATGCGCTAGCATTGTCGGAAAGATTGGTCTCATCGACCGTCAAGAGGGGTTCACTGCCCGACGTCTCGATGGTCGGCGTATCGTCGTCCACGTTGACCCGCAGCGTGCCGTTGGCGATGTCGCCGTCATTGTCCTTGACCTGATAGGTCAGGGTGAAAACCTTGTTGTTTTCAGCGCGACCGGCGGCGTGCATGATCGGCGCATCCTGCGTCACCAAATAGGCGCCCGTCGCGCCATTCATGGTGATGGTCAGCACCTTGGTCTCCCCCTGGTAGACCTCCAGCGCACCGTTGTTGAGCTTGTAGGTAAAGCCTTCCGGCGCACCGTTCGTCAACCAGGCAATCGAGCCGCCATCGGCACCGAAGCTGTGCGCCAACGTGCCCGAAACATTTCTGCCATCCACGTTGTCGCCGGTTCCACCGGGAATGCCGCCCTTGAGCGCGTCGTCATCGAGACGGACAAGGGCATTTTCCGAAACTTTCGGACCGTCGTCTTCGAAGATGATCGCGCCGCCGATCTGAGCGCCGCCTGACACGCTGTCATTGTCGAAATCGGTGATCGTCACCGACGCGTTGACGAGCCCGGCAAGGCTCAGCGAGTCATTGTGGTGCACCTCTGGCGACAAACCGTCGGAGTTGTGCTCAAGCGGAACGTTCTGCGTGACGGTCAGCGAACCGTCCGCGTTGATCTTGACGGTGAAGGCGGTTTGCGTGCCTCCATTTTCAAAAGTGCCGGTAATCGTGGTCGAATTCGTTTGCACCAGCGTGATTGGGAAATCGCCGATCGCCGTCTTCAGGTTCGTGGCGGCATTGCCCGACAGTGTAAGGGCGTAGACAACGCCGCCGCCTGCCGCTGCACCGTCGGCGCCGAAGGTCGAACTAAAAGAGAGAATTGAACCGGCGCTGGTGACGTTAATCGGGAAACCGCCTGGCGTCCCCGCGCTCGTTTCGTCAAGAATGGCGGTTGCGCCAAGACGGACCCCGGAAATTTCAGGGCTGTCGTCCTCCACCTGCAACGTCACATTCGCCGTGGCCGAGCCGCCGAACGGATCCTTGACCGTCACGGGAATGACAATGCCGACAACGTCTTCGATACCGGAACTCGGATGGTCGATAGGGCCCAGAATTTCGACCTGATAGTCGCCCGTCTCCGGATCGGTAATCGTGAAGCGAACCACGACGACGTCTCCCACCCTGCCCTCAAGCAGATTGGGGCCGACCAGATTCCACGTGATCGCCGCGCCATGCGACGTGATGCCAGCATTGGTCGCCGGGTTCGGCAGCCCGAGGCTGTAGGTGAGCGGATCGCCATTGCTGTCGGACGCGCCGAAATTGCCGGTGAAGACGCGCTCATTGGTGGTGTCGAACGGGTTCGGCCCGTCGTCGCGATTGCCGCCGCTCAGCCCCTCTTCGGACAAGCGGATKGAAAAGCTCAGGAACTCGGGCTCAGCATTGATGCCGGCATCAAGCTCGCGCCCCGCATATTGCGGGAACATCAGCGCTGTCGGCGGCAGCAGATCGGAAACGTCGAATCCGTCGCCGATGCCACCCGCCTGTATCTCGAAGTTGCCGCCCGAGCCCTGCGCCGCGCCCCCACCCGCAGAGAACGAACCATCGGCGCCGAAGGCGACATTGATGCCACCGGCTTCAAGGGCCGCGATCAGGGCAACGCGCGGCACCTCGACATCGCCGAGCAGGAAGGTCGGCACATTGGCGGCGGCGTCCTTGATGACGATGAGGGTGCCATCGGCCTGTTCGAGAACCAGGTTGTTGCCGTCGACCTTTATGTTGTCGATGGAGATGCTGGCGGGCAAGTGGACGATGTTTGAAGCGTCCGCGACAAATTCCGTAGGCATCGCCTGCGCTGGTGCCGCAGCTGTTGGCTGCGCTGCCTGCACGGGTTCACCGGAACCGGCATCAACGGGAACGGGATCGGCCTGGGCCACGATCTGGCCTTCAACCGTAGGCTGGGCTACGGCGCCCTCTGGCAGGGCTGCATTTTCAGCCACGGAAGCAGACAGATTTTCAAAATCAACAGAGGTCGCCATTGCCCATCCCCAAATCGTAATTTAGCGACACTGAAACAATGGCCCGTCAGCAAATACAACTGTGACGAGAACCCGAATGCATATCGGGATATGCCGCTCCCTCGAAAAGTTTTCGATTGGTTAACTGGCAGAGAAATCGCGGCAAAATATTGCAAGTAAATTCTGGCGAATTCTTAAGGGTAAAAGATCTGCCTGTGAAATGTTACCACATGCGCTGAACTGCCCGCCAGCGGGCCAAAGATCAAGCAAGACGATGGTGAGGCTCGGGCAGGTCTGCCTGCGCGTTTATCAGGCGACCACGAACGAAAGCAGCAGTTCCGGCGCCCTGATCGGCGCGCGGACCATGTTGAGCTGGCCGTGGTAACGCCGCTCGCCGGCACCGATGACGAAACCGCTGGCGATCGGCACGCCGCCATTGGCATCTAGCCTGGCGAAAATGTCGGCGACGTTGAGGTCGAGCGAAAGCCTGAGGTCGCGATTGGTTTCGTCACCGAAGCCGACCGGCAGCTGCCGCTTGACCAGATTCTGGAATGCCGAATTGAGCGACAGGATCTTCTTCATCGACGACAGCGCGAAGGCTGGTGCCGGGCAGGCGCCCAATATGGCATTGATGGTGCGCAGCGAGGCCAGCTTGCCAAGCGACGCATTCTGGTCGGCTATCCAGCGCAGGCAGGCCACGCGGATAGCCGAAGCGAGGTTGCTGGTATCGCCGTTTGCCCGCGCGATTTCTTCGACCATCTCGCCGATTGTCAGCCGGTTGTGTTCGGCCAGCTGCTTCAGCGTCGTCCAGAACAGGCGCTCGAGCCTGATGCCGCGCCGCGACCCCTGGCGAACAACGACGCGAAAATCGGTCGTCAGATCGTCAACCGAAAAGACGTTGATGCCAAGGTCATCTGGCGAAGGCGCGCTATCGCTCACGAAGCGCCTCGTTGCGCGCCTTGTTAATGGGCTTGAGCAGGTAGGCAAGGATGGTCTTGCGCCCGGTGATGATCTCAACCGTGCTGATCATGCCGGGAATGATGGAGTAGGACATGCCGTCCCTCTCCAGCGTCGAACGGTCGGTCGACACGCGAACCTGATAATAGGGCTCGCCGGTGTTCTGGTCGACCAGGGAGTCGGCGGTGATGGTCTGCACCTTGCCGTTGAGACCGCCGAAAATCGAAAAATCATAGGCCGAAACCTTGATCAGCGCCTTCTGGTCGGGGCGGATGAAAGCAACGTCGCGCGGCGAGACGCGCGCCTCGACAAGCAAGGTCTCGGAAGTCGGCACGATGCCCGCCACGACCGCGCCGGGCTGCACGAAGGCGCCCAGCGTGTTGACGTCGAGCGTATTGACGATGCCATCGACGGGCGAGCGGATATCGGTGCGCGCGACACGGTCGGTGGCGCCGCGGATGGTCTCGTCGACCACCGAAAGCTCGGCCAGCGCCTGGGTCAGTTCGTCGAGCGCTTCCTGCTGCAGCTGCAGGCCGAATTCGTCGACCTGGAGCTTGGCCTCGACGATCGCGCCCTCGGTCCTCTTGATGGTTTCCTCGGCCAGATTGAGCTGGCCCCTGAGTTCGGTCTGTTCGCGATCGACGCGCATCTGTTCGGTCTGGGCCATCAGCTTGCGCTTGACCATGGAGGTGATGAGTTCGGCCTCCTTGTCGCTGACCGCCAGGCTTTCCGTCAGCCGCTGCACATTGACCTTTGCTTCGTTCAGTTCCTTTTCTCGCTGGTCGAGCCGCGACTTCAACACATTGAGCTTGATGTCGAAATTCTGCCGCCGAGCCACGAGCAGCTTCTGCTCGTTTTCGCAGATCTGGGGTGCTGTGCGCATGAGATCTTCGGGACAGCTGAGCGGCTCGCCGATCCGGCCTTCTTGTTCCTGCTTGAGCCGGGCGATGCGGGCAGAGAGCGTGCGCGCCTTTGCCTGCTGTTCGCCGAGGCTGGATTCATTAAGCGTGTCGTCGAGGCGGACGATGAGATCGTTCTTCTTGACCACCTGACCGATCTTGACGGCGATCTCCTCGACGATCCCGGCCTCGCTGGCCTGCACGATCTGGGTCTTTGAGGCAGGAATGACCTTGCCTTCGCCGCGCGCGATTTCATCGACTTCGGCAAGCGATGCCCACACAACGAAGGCCGCAAACAGCGCGCCGATGATCCACACAGCGGCCGACGCAAAAAATGGCGGTCTATCTTCTCTTGATATCATCAATGCCCCATTATATTGAACGAATTCAATATAATCATGCCATCAAACATCTGCCTTCAGCTGTTTGGCTTCTGCAGCGCCTGAATGACTTTTTCCTTTGGCCCGTCGGCAACGATACGCCCCTGTTCGACCACAATAAGGCGGTCGACAATTTCAAGCATACTGTAGCGGTGGGTCGATATGATCAGTGTGGTCTTGTCGTCGAAGGCCGTCTTGAGCTGTTTTATCAGCTGCCGCTCCGAGGCCAGGTCCATCGAGCCCGACGGCTCGTCGAGAAACACGATCTTGGGCCTCGTCATCAGAAGCCGGGCAATTGCCACGGCCTGCCTTTGACCGCCAGACAGGTTGGTGCCGCGCTCGCCGACATTCATGTCATAGCCGCGCGGATGGCGTGACACGAATTCGTCGACGCCCGCCGCCTTCGCCGCGGCGATGATCTCTTCGTCGGTCGCTTCCGGTCGCGCCATCAAAAGGTTTTCCTTGATCGTGCCGGAAAACAGGTCGCCTGCCTGGGCGACGATGCCGACGGCGGCGCGAACTTCGGAAGGGTGGTACTGGCGAACGTCGATGCCATCGAGCAGCAGCTCGCCAGTGGTCGGCAAGTACAGCCGTCCGACCAGTCGCCCGAAGGTCGTCTTGCCCGAGCCGATGCGGCCGATGATACCGACGCGCTCGCCTGGATTGATCGACAGGTTGATAGCAGTCAGAACGTCGGTTTCCGTGCCTGGATAGGCAAAGCCGACATTGCGAAGCGTCAGTGCGCCGACGCGGATGGGGCGATTGACGAAGCCGACCGTATCAGGGCGATCCTCCGGCTGCTCCATGATGGAGTTCAGCACCCTCAGCGACAGCATCGCCTGCCGGAAGCGCGAAATGGTCATCGCAAGCTGGCCGAGCGGTGCCACGGCTCGGCCCGAAAGCATGACGGCGGCGATGATGGCGCCCGTCGAGACGGCACCACTGTCGAAAGCATAGGCGCCCGCTACCACTAGCCCCACAGTCACCAGCTGCTGCACGAACTGCGTCATGTTCGCGGCCGCCGACGACAGTTCCTTGATCTTTTCGGAGGTGTTGGCGGCATTTTTGGAATGCTCGCGCCACTTCCGCAACAGATAGGCCTCGGCACGCAGCGACTTGATCGTCTCGACCGTCGAGATCGACTCCACCAGCAGCGCCTGACGCTGGGAAGCCTCGTTCATCGACGCCGCCACACGCTTGCCGATACGGTGCTGCGCCACGAGCC
>NZ_JBFUIP010000100.1:0-20411 GCF_056401815.1 Aminobacter sp. P4_D5
CAATTGCCTCGCTCAGCATCTTCATGACCTTCGCCGCGATCCTGATCATCGACCGAACGGTCGGGCTCAGATCGTTGCGCTTCTGAAATGGTTGCGCCTGGCCGCTGTATGCTGGAAAACTGCCATGTCCGGCGCGATTTATCTGTTCGGGCAGGGGCGCTCGCTTGACAATTCATCGGCGGTAAAAATACATTTCAATATCAGAATTGGTTCTGACGTGACGCCCGCCAAACAAGAAGAACGCTCTGCGCCGTTCGAGGGGAAAAGGTCGCCACGAGGAAGAAGCCAGGGGCAGCAGCCACCGGTCGTCCCAGCATAATGAGGAGGGTTAAAGTGCATCATCTTTCGCTTCTGCGCGGCGCAAAATTTGCCGCAATCACCGTCACGGCCCTGATCGCTGGCGCCGGCACGCTCGCTGCCGCCGAACTGCCGAAGTCGCCGGAGGTCAAGGAGACCGGCAAGCTGATCATGGCCAATACGCTCGAATACGCGCCGTTCGAGTTCATTGCCGAAGACGGCAAGCAGGTCGGCATCAATATCGAACTCGCCCAGGAAGCTGCCAAGCTGCTCGGCGCCGAGCTTGAGGTCACCCGCATCCCGTTCCCCTCGATGGTGCCCGGCCTGGCAGCAGGCCGTTTCAAGGTCGCCTGGGAAACCTTCGCTGCGACCGACGACCGTTTGAAACAGGTCGACTTCGTCATGTTCATCAAGTCGGGCATCGTTGCTTCGACCACGCCCGACAAGGCAGCTTCGTTTCAGGGCGAAAACAATCTCTGCGGCAAGCGCGTCGGTGTTATCGGCGGCGCGGTTTCGGACTTCATCGCCGACCGTCTGAATGAGGAATGCAAGGCCAAGGGCAAGCCGGAACTCGTCAAGAGCATCTTCCCTGAAGGCAAGGACATCATCCAGGCCGTGCTCTCAGACCGTCTCGACGCGCGCCTCGACGACGCCACCGCCTCGGGTTACTTCGAAGTCACGAGCAAGGGCCAGCTGGTGGTCGTACCCGGCCTCTATGACGTCGCACCGCTTGGCATCGCCATCCCCAAGGGCGACAAGGAAACCGCCGAAATGCTGAGTGCCGCGCTCAACGAGATGATCAAGAACGGCACCTACAAGACGATCATGGCCAAGTATGGCATGACCAGCGCGATGATCGAGGAAGCCTACGTCGTCGATGCGGCCGACAAGATCCGCAAATAATTGACCTGGCCCGGCGAGGGGTCCTGCGCCTCTCGCCGGCCACCTAACTTTTTCAAGAGGGCGGCTGAATGAACCGGGCCGAAACGCAAACACCGCCACCGGAGGCGCTGGTCGTCGTTCCGCTGCGCCATTATGGCCTGTGGGTCGGCACGGCTGTCACGCTGGTCATCCTGGGCCTGGTGCTGAAGGCGCTCGCCACCAACCCGGCCTTCGACTGGCCAACCGTCGGCAAATATCTGTTTCATCCCTCGATCATGCGCGGTCTCGGCCAAACGCTGCTTTTGACGGTCACCATCATGGTGCTCGCCGTCATCATCGGCACCATCGTCGCCATCATGCGGCTGTCGCCGAGCCGCATCCTCAACGCCTTCGCCAGCGCCTATATCTGGTTCTTCCGTGGCGCGCCGGCGCTGATCCAGCTGATCTTCTGGTTCAACCTGTCGCTGATCGTGCGCGAGTTTTCGCTGACGCTGCCATTTGTCGGCACGTTGTTTTCGGTCAAGACCAACGACGTCATGACCCCCTTCGTCGCTGCCGTCATCGCTCTGTCGCTGCATGAAGCCGGCTACATGGCCGAGATCGTACGCGCTGGCATCAATTCAGTGGCATCAGGCCAGACCGAAGCCGCCGGCAGCCTCGGCATGAACCACCGGCTGATCCTGCGCCGCATCACGCTGCCCCAGGCAATGCGGTTCATCGTTCCGCCGACCGGCAACGAAACGATCAATCTGCTGAAGACCACGTCGCTCGTGACCATCATCGCCGTCAACGACCTGCTTTATGCGGCGCAGAGCATCTATGCCCGGACCTTCGAGACCATCCCGCTGCTGATCGTGGTGGCGTTCTGGTACCTGYTCGTCGTCACCATCCTGTCGATCGGCCAGCACTATATCGAGCAGTATTACGGCAAGAGCGACCAGCAGCAGGGCGTGTCGATGGGCGGGATGCTCAAGCGCGCCTTCAGGTTCGGACGGGTGGCACAGCCAGCATGACATCGAAAGCAGAAAACCAGGCCCGCTTCGGCGTTCCCCAAAACTCCATGGTGTTTGCGCGCGGCGTGCGCAAATCCTTTGGCGCTGTCGAAGTGCTGAAAGGCATCGACCTCAACGTCCCAACCGGTTCGGTCGCCTGCGTCATCGGCCCGTCGGGCTCGGGCAAGAGCACCTTCCTGCGCTGCATCAACCATCTCGAAGAGGTCAGCGGCGGCGTGCTTCTGGTCGACGGCGAGTTCGTCGGCTACGATTTGCGTCACGGCAAGCTCTACGAGGTCAACAACAAGCTCCTGTGCCAGCGTCGCGCCGACATCGGCATGGTGTTCCAGTCGTTCAACCTGTTTTCGCACATGACAGCGCTCGAAAACCTGATCGAGGCGCCCATCATGGTAAAGGGCTTGTCCAAGGCCGAAGCCAAGGACAAGGCCTACGCACTGCTCGAACGTGTCGGGCTTTCGGCCAAAGCCGACGCCTATCCCCGCCAGCTCTCCGGCGGACAACAGCAGCRCGTGGCGATCGCCCGCGCGCTGGCGATGAACCCCAAGGTTCTGCTGTTCGACGAGCCGACCTCGGCGCTCGATCCGGAACTTGTCGGCGAAGTGCTGGTGGTCATGCGCGATCTGGCCGAAAGCGGCATGACGATGGTCGTCGTCACCCACGAGATCGGCTTTGCCCGCGAAGTCGGCGACCAGCTGATCTTCATGGATCGCGGAGTCGTCGAGGAGCGCGGTGAACCCAGGGAAATGATCGCCAACCCGCAATCGCCGCGCACACGGGAGTTTTTGTCTCACGTGCTGTGAAGCGGCAGCGTCAACTGCTGGAAAACGGAAAAGGGCTCGGCATATGCCGGGCCCTTTTTGTAGGCTCGCGTGCGTTAAAAGAGTGCCGTCGCATTGCGGTTGCCTGCTCGACATCGATTGACGGACCAATGTGTATACAGTAATGGATAGACAAGAGAGCAAACTTGCTCTCGCATGTCAGTTCCGTTCTGGCCGTGCCCGGGCGGAGTCCAGGAGATCCAGATGGCCGATCCGGCAGTTTCGCTCGACGACAAGTACCTGCTGGACGACGGGCGCATTTTCGTGACCGGCACCCAGGCGCTGGTGCGCCTGCCGATGGTGCAGCGCCGGATTGACCGCGCCGCCGGCCTCGACACGGCGGGCTTCGTCACCGGCTATCGCGGCTCGCCGCTCGGCGGCATCGACCAAGCATTCGGTCAGGCACGCAAGTTTGCCGAAGCCAATGAGATCCGTTTCCAGACCGGGCTCAACGAGGACATCGCCGCGACCGCCATCCTCGGCACCCAGCAGATCAATCTGATGGAGAAGGCCAACAAGCAGGGCGTCTTTTCGATGTGGTATGGCAAGGGCCCCGGCGTCGACCGCTCGGGCGATGCCTTTCGCCACGGCAATCTCGCAGGCTCTGCGCCTTTTGGGGGCGTCCTGCTGCTCGCCGGCGACGACCACACCTGCAAATCCTCGACCACCTCGCACCAGAGCGAATATGCGCTGATGGACGCGATGATCCCCGTGCTCAACCCGGCCGGCGTGCAGGAAATCCTCGACTTCGGCCTCTATGGCTGGGCGCTGTCGCGCTATTCCGGCTGCTGGACAGCGCTCAAGCTGATCGCCGAGACTGTCGATTCCTCCGCCTCGATCGTTGTTGCCAGCGACCGCATCGCTTTCCACACACCAGGCGATTTTGAGATGCCGGCCGGTGGGCTCGGCATTCGCTGGCCCGACAGCCCGCAGGAGCAGGAACGGCGCCTCCACAATCTCAAGCTGCCGGCGGCCCTCGCCTTTGCGCGCGCCAACCGCTTCGACCGCGTCGCACTCGGCGGCCCGCGCCGTCGCCTCGGCATCGTCACGACAGGCAAGTCTTATCTCGACGTGCGCCAGGCGCTCGACGAACTCGGCATCTCCGAAAAGCGCGCCATCGAGCTTGGCCTCTCAGTCTACAAGGTCGGCATGGTCTGGCCGCTGGAGCCCGAAGGCATCTCAGCCTTTGCATCAGGGCTGGAAGAGCTTCTGATCGTTGAGGAAAAGCGCCCGCTGATCGAAGGCCAGGTCAAGGACATCCTCTACAACATGCCGGCCGAGCGGCGGCCGCGCATCTTCGGCAAGCGTGATGGCGAAAACCGCATCGTCTTGCCGGCGCATGACGACCTCACCGCAATCCAGATTGCCAGGGCGATTGCCGCGCGCATCCTGCCCTTCATCGAAGACAGCGAGTTGATCGAGCGCATCGGCAAGCTCTCCGACATCGACGGCGCCAAGCTTGCTAGCCTCGCGCCTGTCCAGCGCACGCCCTATTTCTGCTCGGGCTGCCCGCACAACACCTCGACGCGTGTGCCCGAAGGCAGCCGCGCGCTGGCCGGCATCGGCTGCCACTGGATGTCGCAAGCGATGGACCGCAACACCGCGACCTATACGCATATGGGCGGGGAAGGGGCCAACTGGATCGGCCAGGCGCCATTCGTGCCGACACGTCACATCTTCCAGAACCTCGGCGACGGCACCTATTTCCATTCGGGCCTGCTCGCCATCCGCGCGGCGGTCGCAGCCAAGGTCAATATCACCTACAAGATCCTGTTCAACGACGCGACGGCGATGACCGGCGGCCAGCGCCATGACGGCACGCTCAACCCGCAGCGCATCACCCACCAGCTTCGTTCCGAAGGCGTCGAGCGCATCGCCGTGGTCTCCGACGACATCGAGAAATACCACGGCCAGGAGCCGTTCGCGGCCAATGTCACCATCCACCACCGCGACGAACTCGACGCCGTGCAGCGCGAACTGCGTGAGATCGAAGGCGTATCGGGCATCGTCTACGACCAGACCTGTGCCGCCGAAAAGCGCCGCCGTCGCAAGCGCGATCCCAAGCCGCGCGTCGAACGCCGCGTCATCATCAACGAGCTGGTCTGCGAAGGTTGCGGCGACTGCTCGAAAAAGTCGAACTGCCTGTCGGTGACGCCTGTCGACACCGAATTCGGGCGCAAGCGCCGCATCGACCAGTCGTCCTGCAACGAAGACTTCTCCTGCGTGAAGGGTTTTTGCCCGTCCTTCGTCACCGTCGAGGGCGTGAAGCCGCGCCGCCCCAAAAACATCGACCCCAGGGCGATTGCCGCCCGGCCGATCGCCGAGCCAGCACCGTTTGAACTCACCACACCCTGGAACGTGCTGGTCACCGGCGTCGGCGGCACCGGCGTCATCACCATCGGAGCCATCCTCGCCATGGCGGCTCACCTCGAAGGCAAGGGCTGTTCGACGCTCGACATGGCCGGCATGGCACAAAAGGGCGGTCCGGTGACGACGCATCTGCGCTTTGCACCGACGCCAAACGATCTGCATGCGGTGCGCATCTCATCGCGCTCGGCCGACGTCGTGCTCGGCTGCGACCTTGTGGTTGCCGCCGGCAAGGAAGCGCTCAGTGCCATCTCCAATGGCAAGACGCGCGTCGTGCTCAATTCCGAGGAGACCATCACCGGCGCATTCATCCGCGACCCCAATTTCCGCATCCAGGGACTTGGGTTGGCGGGCGTCGTCAAGGATATCGCCGGCGCGGATCAGGTTGAGACCATCGCCGCCACCCAGATCGCCACGCAGTTGCTGGGCGACTCCATCGGCACCAACCTGTTCATGGTCGGTTATGCCTGGCAGCGCGGGCTGATCCCGCTGGCCTCGGCAAGCATCGACAAGGCCCTTGAGCTCAACGGCGCGGCGGTCGAGATGAACCGCACCGCTTTCCGCCTCGGCCGTCTTGCAGCTGCGGACCGTGCGGCCGTCGACGCCTTGCTGCCCAGGACACAAGTCAACTCACCGCTTGGCCATCGTGTTGCGTCGCAGTCGCTCGACGAGGCCGTGGTACGTCGCGTGGCTTTCCTCACCGCCTATCAAAGTGCTGCTTACGCCGGTCAATACCGCGCCTTCGTCGCCAAAGTGCGCGCCCGCGAAAAGTCGGTGGCAGGTGTTGAAGGCAAGCTCTCCGATGCGGTCGCCCGCTACCTGTTCAAGCTGATGGCCTACAAGGACGAATACGAGGTGGCGCGGCTTTATTCCGACGGCACGTTCCGCAAGCAGCTGGCCGATACCTTCGACGGCAAGGGCAAGCTGACCTTCCACCTGTCGCCGCCGCTCTTGGCCAAGAAGGATCCCAACACCGGCGAACCGGCCAAGATGACCTTTGGTCCCTGGATGCTGAGCGCCTTCGGGGTGCTGGCGAAGTTCAAGCGCCTGCGCGGCACCGCACTCGATCCGTTCGGCTACAGCACTGAGCGCCGCACCGAACGCGCACTGATCGTGGAATACCGCGCCCGCGTCGAGCGCCTGCTTGCAAGCCTGACGCCGGACAAGCTGGCGACCGCCGTAGCGATTGCCGAAGTGCCGGAAGAAATTCGCGGATACGGACACGTCAAGGAACRCAACCTCGAGCTGGCGCGTGTCAAATGGACATCGCTTGAACAGGCCCTCGACCAGCGCCCATTGGCCATCGCCGCCGAATAGTTTCGGCCCCGGCTCGATCGCAACGGGCCGGGCTGTTCATTCACCTTCAGAAACGCACTATTCCGCGTCCGAAACAAGGGCGCTGAAGCGCTTCGTGTGTGCTTGTGCGCTGCAGCACAATAGTCCCTTAGAAAGCCCGCAAAACCGGGCTTCTCAGCTATCTTGCAGATAAAATAACAAGTGCATCATTATGTGTATTCACTTCTTAAAAATTCTGTGTCTACATGTTCGCAATAAAGAGGGGATCGGGCGCCACGTAGCGGCCCGGCCGACAACGAAACAAATGGAGATGAAAATGCACAAAGCCCTACTGGCTGCCGCTTGTCTTGCGCTGAGCAGCCTGCCTGCATTGGCCCAGGAAGTCGTCCTTGGCGCCGTGGTGCCGCTGTCTGGCGCGAGCGCGACGCTCGGCGACGACCAGCGCCGCGGCATCGAGCTTGCCGTCGACAAGATCAACGAGAAGGGTGGCGTGCTCGGCGGCAAGAAGCTGCGCGTCATCATCGAGGATTCCGGTGGCCGCGCGCCATCCGCGCTCGACGCCGCCAAGAAACTCGTCACCGTCGACAACGTGCCGGTGGTGATCGGCGAATACTCCTCCGGCATCACCATCCCGGTCGGCCAGTATCTGGTCCAGGAAGGCCGCGTGCATCTCAACATCGGCTCGTCCAGCGGCAAGATCCGCGGCCTCGGCGACGGCTCGTTCTCGCTGATCGGCCTCGACAACGTATCCTCGGGCTTCGCTGCCCAGGACGTGGTCGACAACAAGTGGAAGAAGGCGGCGGTGATCGTGCCGAACAACGCCTACGGCCAGGGCGTCGCCGAGCAGTTCCAGAAGGCATTTGCGGCACTTGGCGGCGAAGTCGTCACCACCGTGATGTACACCGAGGGCCAGACCACCTATCGCCGCGAACTGCAGCAGATGGAGCGCAGCGAGCCCGACGTCTATGTCTATTCGGCCTATGGCAAGGAAGCCGCGACCATCAACCGCGAGTCCTTCGAGCTCGGCATCAACTCAACGCCCTGGTACGCCATCTACCTGTCGATGTGCACCTCCGACGCCGACCCGAAATTCGTCCAGGGCCAGTATGGTCTCGATCTGAACTACATCGGCCCCGATGGCGCGGCTTATGAAACCGCCTACAAGGCCAAGTACAACGAGCCCTTCAAGACCAGCTTCAACGGCTATGGCTACGACGCCGTCATGATGGCCGCTGCCGCCATCGAAAAGGCCGGCTCTGCCGAGCCCAAGGCGATCAGTGCCGCGCTGAAAGAGATCGGCAACGGCTACAAGGGCGCCACCGGCGACATCACCTTCGATGCCGACCGCCAGCGTTCCAAGCAGCCCTATCTCAAGCTGAAGATCGAGGACGGCGTCCAGCAACGCTAGGGTCTCGACCCTCATCCTCTCGGCAGGCCGGAACTGGCGTCCGGCCTGCCTTTCCGCACCAGCGCAGCCGCTGTGTGATGAAGTCCCCTTACGAGAAAAGAGCATGGTCCAGTTTGTCGTCGACGTCCTGATCCGCGCGGTCGACCTGGCGCTGATCGCCATAGGGTTGAGCAGCGTCTATTCGCTGATCCGCTTTCCCAATGTAGCGCTTGTGCAATATGCGACGACCGGTGCGCTTTTGGCGCTTGGCCTGCAGATGGCTGGCCTGCCGCTGGTGGTTGCGGCCATCGCCGCTTGCGCCCTTGTCGGCATCATCGCGGTTGTGCTCAACGTCGTTGTTTTCGAGCGCCTGCTACGCGCCGGCTCGGCCATCGCCATGATCGGCTCGCTGGCGCTGTCCATGGTGTTTTCGGCGATCTTCCTGGTCACCGCCGGCCCCAGGCCCAAGCGCTTCGAGCTGGAGATCAACCCGCCACTGCGTTTCTTGGGTGCACGGCTGACCGAGCATCAGCTGATGTCGGTAGGCATCAGCGCGCTCGCCATCATGGTCTTCGCGCTCATCCTCTTCCGCACCGACCTCGGCCGCTGCATGCGCGCCACCGCCACCAATTCGGTGCTCGCCAGCGCCACCGGCATCGACACGCGCAAGGTCACCAACACCGTCGTCTTCCTTTCGGGCGTGATGGCGGCACTCGGCGGTATCGGTCTGTCGGTCAAGGGTGAGATGAGCGCCCAGCTCGGCCTCGACATGCTGCTGCCGGTGTTTGCCGCCGCCATCCTGGGCGGGCTCGGCAATGCGCTTGGTGCCGCCGTCGGCGCAGTCGTCATCGCCGCTGCCGAAACCATGGTCACCAATGTCAATTTCGGGCCGCTGTTCGGCGAATCCGTGCTGTTCATTCCCGCCGCATATGCCACCGCCGCGTCCTTCCTGCTGCTTGTCGTCGTGCTTCTGATCAAGCCCTACGGCCTGTTCGTCTCGGAGGTGAAGCGTGTTTGAGTTCCTCATCCATGTCGCGATCATGGCCTGCCTCTACGGGCTGTTGTCACTCAGCCTCAATCTGCAGGTCGGCTTTGCCGGGCTGGTCAATTTCGGCCAGGTGATCTTGTTTGGCTGCGGCACCTATGGCGCGGCCATCGCCTTCTCGCACCAGCTCGGCCCGGTCGCCGGCATCGCGCTCGGCATCGTCTTCGCCGTGGTGGTCGCTGCTGCCTTCGCGCGTCTCGGCCGCAATCTCGGTGCCGACTATTGGGGCATCGCCACGCTTGCGGTCGCTGAAGTGCTGCGCATCCTCGCCAACAACGAGGCCTGGCTGACCGGCGGCGCGCAAGGCGTCGGCGGCATCCCGCTTTTGTTCGGCGACATGCCGCGTCCCTTGGGCCCGCTGATGACGCTTGGCCTGTGCGTTCTCCTGCTGCTCGCCGCCTGGTGGCTGTGCCAGCGCCTGACCACCAGCCGCTACGGGCTGGCGCTCAAGCTGATGCGGGAAGAGCCGCAGCTTGCCGCGTCGCTCGGCTATGACCTGGCAGCGCTCAAGACGCAGACGCTGATGGTCGCAGCCGTCCTGGCCGCCGCCTCAGGCTTCGTCTTTGCCCACTACATCACCTTCGTCGGCCCCGACCAGTTGGTCAGTTCCGAGACCTTCCTGATCTGGGCGATGGTCATCATCGGCGGCTCTGGCAACCATCTCGGCGCCATTGTCGGCGCGATCCTGATGCAGTTCCTGTTCGCCTTCGTGCCGTTCGTGAAGGACGCGCTTGGCCTGCCGTCGGAATATGTCGCGGCCATGCGCCTGACGCTGGTAGGCGGCGGCCTGCTCGCCTTCCTGATGTGGCGCACGCAGGGCCTGATCCCCGAACGTATCGGAGGCAAGCAAAATGGCTGAGGCTGTCCTGACCGCCGAGCGCGTCGCAAAGGCCTTCGGTGCCCACAAGGTGCTGAGCGACGTGCGCTTTCGCATCGGCGCCGACGAGATCGTCGGCCTGCTAGGGCCAAATGGCTCGGGCAAGTCGACCCTGCTCAACATCGTCTCGGGCTTTTCACGCCCCGATGCCGGCGATATCCTTTTCCTTGGCAAATCTGTTGCCGGCATGCCTTCATACAAGATCGCCCGCCAGGGCCTGGTCCGCACCTTCCAGTTGCCGTCGATGCCGCACCGCATGACCGTGCGCGAAGTGCTGCGCGCGGGATCGCGTGACGGGGCAGGGCTGCTCGACGCCTTCACCGGCAAGGGCAGCGACGACGCCGAGGCCGAGGAGCTGATCGAACAGTTCGCGCTCGCGCCTGTCGCCCACCAGCCGGCAAGCTCGCTGTCGGGCGGCCAGAAGAAGCTGCTCTCCATCGCGCTCGCCTTGCGCACCAGGCCGAAGCTGCTCTGCCTCGACGAGCCGACGGCGGGCGTTCATCCGCAGCTGCGCAGTCGCATGGTGGAGCTGCTCAAGGCGTTCAACAAGCGCGGCGTCGCCATGCTGGTTGTCGAACACGACATGCATTTCATCCGCGAATTATGCAGCCGCTGCATCGTGCTCGACCGTGGCGAAATCATCGCCGATTGCGCCCCGCGCGAACTCACCGAAAACGAACGCGTCGTCGAGGCCTATCTCGGCAAGTCGGTCGCCAAGCAGAAGGTGTCGGCATGATCCGCGTCAACAAAGTGCGCGCCGGCTATGGCGACGGCCCCGACATCCTGCAGGGCATCGACCTTACGGCTTCCGGCGGCGAAATCGTCACCATTCTCGGTCCCAATGGCTGCGGCAAGTCCACGCTGCTGAAATGTATCGCCGGTTTCGTCAGGCCGCGCGGCGGCGCAGTCGAGATGGAGGGCCGCGATGTCAGCGCGGTTGCCGTGCACGACAAGGTCAAGCACCATCGCATGGGCTTTGTGCCGCAGACCGACAATGTGTTTTCGACGCTGAGCGTTGCCGACAATATCCTGCTCGGCGCCCGCCATCTGCCGGTGGCCGAACGCAACGAGCGTTATGCCGAATTGATGGGGCAATATCCTTCGCTGGCCTCAAAGCAGGAGCGCAAGGCGTCGGCCTTGTCGGGCGGCGAGCGCCAGATCCTTTCATTGGCCCGCGCCCTGATCTCCAACCCCAAGGTGCTGCTGCTGGACGAACCCTCGGCGGGTCTGTCGCCTCTGATGATGCACGATGTGTTTGCCGCGATCGCCGAGATCCGCGACCGCACCGGCATGTGCATCGTCATGGTCGAGCAGAACGCTTTCGAAGCACTCAGTGTTGCCGACCGCGCCTATGTGCTGTCGCTCGGCAAGGTGGCGATCGAGGGCAAGGCAGCAGACCTGCTGGCCGATCCCGCGATGCGCCATCTCTACCTCGGCGGCGAGCCCCCGGCCGCCGAGCCTCATCCCCGGCTCGCGGCAGTCAGCTGACGCAGCACCTCCCCAGACATAGAAGGGCAAATCATGACCATGGCTGCACAGCCGGCCGGCCAGGCCGGTCTCGTTTCGAACATCGAAAACATCCCGTTCGACACCGACAACGGCATCGGCCAGACGGCCAATCTCGGCCTTCTGGTGCTGCGCACCGACCAGACCATCGAGGACGAATTCCGCTTCGCCTTGCCTGAAGGAGTGGCGCTTTATGAGGCGCGGCTGCACTCGCCGGTCGAGATCACGCCTGACAATCTGCGCAAGATGGAAGCCGACATCCCCGGCACCGTCGGCCTCTTGCCCGACGTGCGCTTCGACGTGATCGGTTTCGGCTGCACCTCAGGCGCGCTGGTGATCGGCGAAGCCCAAGTTGCCAAGCGCGTCCGGGAAGTCATGCCCGAGGTAAAGGTCACCGATCCGGTGACCGCAGCGCTCGCAGCCTTCAAGGCGATGGGCGCCAAGAAGATCGCGCTGCTCACGCCCTATATAGCCACCATCAACCATTCGCTGCGCGAAGCCTTCATGGCGCGCGGGCTTGAGATCCCGATCATGGGCTCGTTCAACGAGCCGGACGACAATCTCGTCGCCCGCATCACCACCGAAGCGATCGAAAAGGCCATCCTCGACGTCGGCTCGTCGGACGAATGCGAGGCGGTGTTCGTCTCCTGCACCAGCCTGCGTGTCGCCCGCATCGCCGAGCGGGTCGAAGCCAAGCTCGGCAAGCCGGTGACCTCGAGCAACCATGCCATGGCTTGGCACATGCTGCACCTCGGCGGCTATGACAAGCCGATCGAAGGCCTCGGCAAGCTCTATCGGACACCGCTGGCAGGCTGATTGCTGGACTTCCAAATGCAAAAGCCGCGGCGTCACCGCCGCGGCCCTGCTTTGTTCAGTTTCGCGCCGCTCAGTTGATGGCAGCGATGTTGCCCAGACGCAGAAACAGCGTCTCGCCGGAGGAACCGTCGACACCGTCATTGTCGGTGACGACAAAAGCCTCGCCCGATGCGTCGATGGCGAAGCCCTCGACCTTGTCGACGACATAGCCGTTTGTCGCCGCCTTGAGGTCCGGCAGCAGGTCGCGAACCAGCGCCTTTTCCACCAGAGGCAGTTCGCCTCCGAGCTTGGCCGGCTTGAAGCCGTCGAGTGCCACCGCATAGATGCGCTTGTTCCTGGCTTCCTGGGAGATCAGATTGTCGCGCTCGATGACGAACAGCTTGCCGTCCTGGGCTGATATCTCCGACAGGCCGACCCAGCCCCTCTCGGCAGCGTCGAGCGGATAACGCACCGCCGACCACTCCTTGTCCTTGGGCTTGTAGGCCAAAAGCTTGACCTGACCCTTGGGATCGTCGGCCCATTCTCGCTGGATCGCCATGACGAGCGTCAGGTCGTCGCCTTCGCCAAGCGCGGTGATGCCTTCGAGACCGTAGCGGGTCTCATGCGCCAGAAGCTCGGCCGGGAAGGCGATCTCTTCCTTGATCTCGCCCTTGGCGTTGACGTTGTAGATGGCGTGCGGAACGAGCTTGTCCGAACGGCCTTCCGACGCCAGCCAGAAACCGCCCTTGCCGTCGGCAACGACGCCTTCGAGATCGAGCTTTTGCGCAGGCTGACCGTCACGGGTGACGATCATCTTTTCCGTGATCAGGGCAGGGGTCTTGGTCGTGTCGATGGTGAAGATCGCCGGGGCCGAGCGGTAGACCGAGTCGGAGACGGCATAAAGCTTGCCGGCTTGCTTGGGATCGGCCGCGAGACCCGAGAGAGCGCCCCAGCCAAGTGGCGTGCCGTCGTCCTTGAAGCTCGAAGTGATCTGCGGGTAGGCGGCTTTAGCTTCGCCGAGTTCGTAGACCATGACATGCGAACGCGCGAGCCCGTCTTCGACAAGGTCGGTTTCGTTGGCGGTGACCAAAAGGTTGCGCTGCGGGATGGCAACCAGGCCTTCCGGGCCGATGCCCGAAGGCAGCAACTGGAGGAATTCGGGCGCGGCACCGGTGTCCTTGTAGACACCGATCAACGAGGCGCGTTCGGCGGCGACGAAGATCAGCTTCTGGTCGCCGAACGTCGCGAATTCGAGGCCTTCCGGCTCGATGCCCTTCTTGTTGCGGGCGTCGGGATAGTGGCCGGCAGAGGCCGCCTGATACTCGAAGGACGGGCCGGATTCATAAAGCACGTCGCCAGCCTTGGAGAAGGTGGTGAAGCCGCGCGCGCCGCCCTTGTAGTCGCCCTCATTGGCAACGACGAGGCGGTCATTGTCGAGCCACTTCACAGCGTCGGGTTCGCGCGGGGTGTTTTCGACCGTGCCGGTGAAATTCAGCGCGCCGTCCTTCTTGGTATCGACGTTTTCGAGCGTCACCTCGCCCGCAGGGAAATGCGCAACGATCTGGGCCGTCGCGGCATCGACAATGGCGATGTGGTTGTTTTCCTGCAGCGTGACGGCGATCTCACCCTTGTCGTTGAAGGCGACGAATTCCGGCTCGGGATCTTCCGGCGCAACAGTCGCGATGCCGGTCAGGTCGACGGTCTTGATCGAGGCGCAGTCGGGTGCGCCGTCCTTGAGGGCGACGATCTTGAGGTTGCCAGCTGGCAACTGCGGCAGGGCACCGTCATTCAATTCTTCGTCGCGCTCGTTTTCGATGGCCACGGCGAGGAATTTTCCGTCCTTGCTGAGCGCCACCGAGTCAGGCTGGCCGCCGAGATCGCATGACGCCTCGATCGCCTTGGAAGCGAGGTCGATGATCGTGAGGTTGCCCGAAGGCTCCTGCTTGCTCTTGGAGGTGTTGACACCGGCCAGCACCTTGTTGCCGGCAACGATCACCGAGGTCGGCTCGCCGTCGATCTTGACGATGCCTGCGGCCTTCGGCGCCTTCGGATCGGTGATGTCGATGAAGCCGACCGCACCCAGCGGGCTGTCGGAATAGACCAGCGTCATGCCGTCTTCGGTCGCCGCGATGATTTCCGACGAGGTCGGGGTCGCCGCGTCGACATCAGCGGGCAAATTGGTGGCGACGGGGAAAGTGGCGATACGGTTGAACGCCTGGCCGGCATGAGCGGGGAAGGCCGCTGACGCTGCGAGCGCGGTCGTCAAAAGCAGGAGCTTGCGTGACATGGAAAACCTCTTTGCCTGAACGGAATTGCGGGTTCCGTTTGGGGCAACGAGATTTCAGCGCGATGACAGCTGGATGATGGTTTCGTGACAGTGCCCAGGCAGCCATTTGCCTGCACGCCGGCTGGTGTTTCGACCAAGGCCCGTGAACGCCCGCGTGGCCTGTCTCTTCAGAACGAAAAAACAAAGCCGCGCAGCAAGGCCGCGCGGCTCAAATATCTCAAAGCTGCCTCAAGGCGGGCTCAGGCGTTGAGGCCGGCCCTTTCGTCATTGCTGGAAAATTCGGCGAACTCGACGCGATTGCGGCCGCGTGCCTTGGCCTCGGAGAGGCGTCCGTCGGCCTTGCGGAACATCTCGTCGAATTCGAGCTGATCTTCAAACAGGACAGCGCCTACGCTCACCGTCAGCGGGCAATTGCGTCCGCCCGGTTCAAGGATGGTGTCGGAGATCGAGCCGCGGATGCGTTCGGCGACACGCTCGGCATTTTCCTTGGTGGCCCCAGGCAGGAACACGCCGAACTCCTCGCCACCGATGCGGCCGACGAGATCGCCGGTACGTACGGAAGACTTGATGGCGCCGGCGACGATCTTCAGCACTTCATCGCCCCAGGCATGGCCGAACCTGGCATTGATCGCCTTGAAATCATCGACATCGACAACCAAAAGCGCACCCTGCCTGCGTCCCGAACCAGCCGAACCGCTGCGGAATGCATCGATCAGGCTCGCGAAAACACCGCCATTGAGCACCGAGGTCAGCGCATCGACCGAAGACAGCCGGCTGACTTCGGATTTCAGTGCGCCGAATTTGCGCCGTTCATTGGCGACAATGGCAAGCAGCGGAGCGGCGACCACGCCGGCAACAACCCCGGCGCCGACCACGGCGCGCCAGAAGATGCCGTCCGCCTGGCCATGAAACAGGACTGCCGCAGCTCCTGCGGCGACCGCAACGCAAGCGGTCGCACCCAAAAGCGCATAGCGGGCGACTGGTGCCCAGCTACGCCCTGCATTTCCTGTACCCAAATTGTCCACGCCAGATCCCTCCGCTCTCATGTCGAACCGATCTACCCGTGGAGAATGAAACATTCCTTGTGCGAATGCGAACAGTTTGACGAATACCGCAGAAATTCGACGACTTTCCCGATTTTCACGATCCCGAAGCCCTTGGCGCGCCGCGGTTTGCCCTTCTCACCCCGGGGGGCCGAACATACCCATCTTGGCCTTCCGCGCGACCTCCTCGGCCTTTTCGTAGCCGCCGCCTGATATGGCGTACGCCCAGCCGTTGGAGACCAGCCACGCGCCGACATCCTGCTTGCCGAGCCTGCAGGCGGCAGCCACGGCTTGCCTTTCGGCCGGCGGAAACACCTGGCACAAGGGCGCCCGGCCGCGCAGCCAGTATCTAAAGGCAAGCATGGCCCGCTCGCCGCAGTTCCACGTCGCACCCTCGAACTCGCATGTCTGATCGGGACTGAGCCCCTCGGTGCCGGCAATAAGGATCGTGTAGCCCATCGACTGGAACGTGGCCGAGGACGTTACCGCTGGACGATAGAGAAGCGTGCCCTCCCAATCGTCTGGTGCAATCGGCTTGGGTGGCGGGGCGAGCCCCAAGTCGCCGAGCGGAGGTCTCGCCTCGACGCGTTCCAACGTCTGGCCAGCAGCTTCAGGCGGTACGACGACATCGGGGGCAATCGCTCGTGTCGCGTCGCGCTTTGTCGCTCCCAGGTCTCCGAAGGCGACACGAGGCTTGTTTGTAGAGTCGGCAGATATGGCGCCTGGTGAATCGGCTTCGAAAATCGGCTGTTGTGGTGTATAAACACTGCCCTGTGCAATGACGACCAACGCAACCGCGCCAATCGCGGCGAGCGCAACCAATTGAACAAGAATTGCACGCCGCGAGGTCACGTCGCTTTCGCTCTCACACAACACTGCACAACGTCCTGACGGCGCGGCAAAGCATTTCACCATCGAACAGATGGATATGGATTGCATGGCAGTGCCAGTCTTGGAAGAGACGCAGTGTGAACGTCGAAAAATTGCGTAAAATTTTCTGAAAAGTATATCTCGAAGATTATACTGCAGTTACCCGTGTTTATTTCCGATAATTTGAGATGATGTTGTTAGCTTCCATCAAAATAGGTGGGCGCGATGAAAGCAACAGCGAGCAACGTTTCGAAACTCGGATTGAAGAGCCTTGCAGCGGCAGCGCTTCTCGTTGCGGCGTTCAACGGAGCCAGTGCAAGCGAGCGAATTGATGTGGCGTCGCTGACAGTCACCCAGACTCACGCCGCGCCGCTTCTCGGCGGCTTGCTGCTTGTCGAACCTGCAGCACCTACAGCCGCCAAGCCCTTCCAGTTCGGGCGGGATTTCGACGGCTACGGTCTTGCCTTGCGCAGCACGCCCGATAACGACGCCGCGGCTGCAGGTATCGACCAGATGAAAACAGCTGCCATCATTCCCGGCGTGTTCGGTTCGGTTGCTATTCCGATGCGCAATTTCCCTGTCGCGGGGCGCTGGGCCAAGGTCTATCGCCAGATCAGCGACTGCGCTGATCAGGCCGCTTGCGGCAAGAACGGCGCAATCCTTTCAGCGCTGGCCGTGCGTAGCCGCGACGGCAAGTTCCTCGACAAGCTCGTCGCCGTGAACCGCGCGGTGAACACGATGATCGCCTACCGCAAGGATGAGGCGGTCTACGGTAATCTCGATTACTGGGCGAAGCCCGCGGAAATACTTTCGCGCGGTGCTGGCGACTGCGAAGACTTTGCCATTCTCAAGATGGCGGCGTTGATCGAAGCCGGCGTGCCGGCGCAGAGCATGTCGCTTGTGGTGTTGCAAGACAGCAGCCGGGGCGTCTTCCATGCCGTTCTCTCGATTGCCACCCAGAGTGGAACCTTCATTCTCGACAATTTGAGCAACGATGTCCTGCGCGACGGCGCGCTGAAGAGCTATGTTCCGCTTTATTCCTTCAGCACCGATCGTGCCTGGATCCATGGCGCGAAACCCGGCTCGGAACAAATCGCGGCTGCAACAGGCAGCTTTGCCGCAATCGCGCCCGGCGAGGGCCCGCTGCCGCAATAAAGTGACTGCAAAGCGGCCAGGCACGGGCTGGCGCATGGCGAATCGACGGACACTGAACCCACGGCAATTGCAGGTTGACCCGCCGCCTCGATCCGCGAGGTGGCATCGTCAGTGCAAAACCTGTGTGCTGATCGTGCCGCGGCAGCTTTAGCAGCCAGAAATGTAGCATTTTTGCATCAGTGCTTTGGCCAAATCACTTGAATCGCTGGATTCAGAGTAGGGGCATTAAATTTACTGTCGATTTTCTTCCGCTACTGGATAATTGCTCCTAGTGGATGGGTTTGGGATTTCGGCTGCTGCGGGGCACCGGAAGGTTGTGGGGGAATGTTTATGCCGATGCGTCTCGGACGACTGGCGATGCGGCTTGGGGTATTGCTGACGGCAACCATGCTGTCGGGCAATGGCGCCAACGCGCTGACGCTGACGGAAGCGATGGCGGTGGCCGTCGAATCCAACCCTGAGATCGGCCAGGCCATCGAAAACCGCGAAGCGATCGAATTCGAGCTGCGCCAGGCGAAGGGGCTTTACCTTCCGAGCGTCGACTTCGAAGCATCGACCGGTGCGCGCCGGCTCGACAACTCATCGCGGCGCGCCCTTTCGATTGAAGACGACAGTCTGTACCCGTCAGAAGCGGGTGTGGTCGTGACGCAGAAACTGTTCGACAATGGCGCCCGTCGTGCCGAACTGTCGCGCCAGGCCTCGCGTGTCGATGGTGCGTCCTTCCGCGTGCTCGAACGCTCCGAATTCATCGGGCTTTCGGTCGTCCAGGACTATCTCGAATATATGCTGCAGGCGCAGATCGTTGGCGACGCCAAGAGGAACCTCGGTGTCCACCAGTCGATCCTCGGCGACATCCGCGAAGGCATCCAGGGCGGCGCCCTGACCGATGCCGACCGGCAGCAGGCCGAAGAACGGCTTTATGCCGCGCAGGCCCGTTTGCAGGAAGCAAACGAAGAGCTGGAAGCAGCAAAGATCAGGTTCTACAAGACTGTCGGCAAACCGCTGACAAGCCCATCCAAGCCTGGCTCCGTAGCCAAGGCGTTGCCCCGCTCGCTTGACGACGCGATCGGGCTTGCCCGTCGCAACAATCCACGCGTTCATATGGTCAGCAGCGACATCGACGCTGCCGCTTCGCTCGTCGATGCGGCGCGGGCCAAATACGGGCCGGAAGTCGTAGCAGAAGGCCGGGCCCGCGTCGGTACCGATATCGACGGCGACAGCGACGATACCAACGACCTGCAGGCCCGCCTGGTGCTGCGCTGGAACCTCTATCGCGGCGGCATCGATAAGGCCAACGAGCAGGAACATATCCGGCGCGTGAGCGAGACGCGGCTTGCACTTAATCAGGTCCAGCGTGAGGTCGATGAGGCCGTGCRCATTTCGTGGGAACGTCGCTTCCGCCAAGCCGAACTGACCAAGACGCTGCGCCTGCAGACGGCTGTCAACGACCGGCTCGTCGTGTCCTATCGCGAGCAGTTCAAGGTCGGCCAGCGCTCGCTGCTCGACGTGCTCGATGCGCAGAATACGCGCTTCAATTCCGAAACCCTTGCCAACACCGCGGCTTTCGCATCATTGTTCGCCGAATATCGCCTCCTGGCAGCAACCGGCCAGCTGTTGACGACGATGGGCATAGCGCCGGCAAAGCAGTCTACCGCCTATGCCCGCAACGAGTTCAACGTGCCAGCGACAGCCGATACCGACACCTATGCGCGGACGCCTTCGGAGCAGGTAAACAATATGCCGTTCGACCTCCTGGCCCCGGTCAGAAAGAAATAGGGTGGCTGCCTGACGGCAGCCCCCGCCCGTCATGAACCAGCAGATTCATATCCAGACGCCGGTAGAAGCGTTCAAGTCCTGCTTTTCAGCGGTTGCTGCCTATCTTGGCCGCCCGAGCGCTGAAACAGTGCTGTTTTCCGGCGTGCCGATCTCAGCGACGCGGATAGAGGTGCAGGAAATCAGGCACCTCGCCGAGCGCATCGGCCTGGAAACGACGGAATTCGAGCATCGCGACTTCGCACGCGGCCGCTTCGACCTGCCAGCGATCATATTCCGCCCCAACCGCTTGCCCATCGCCATTCTGGCGGAGCAGCGCGACGGCGCCGAGTTTCTGACGGGCCCTCAGGAAGACGGGCGCACATCAATCTCGCGCGCCGAGTTGATGGCTACACCGATTGCCGGAGGCGTCGGCTTTTCGATCACCTATGCCAATACCGCCGAGGACATGAATGTCGGCAATGCCGCCAGGATCGAACGGCCGCACTGGCTGTACGGCACGCTGGGCATGTTCTGGCGCTCCTACTCGCGCGTGGCGCTGGCAGCGATCTTCATCAACCTTCTGGCGATTGCCTCGCCCATTTTCACGATGAACGTCTACGACCGCATATTGCCCAACAAGTCGATCTCGTCGCTTTGGGTTCTGGCGATCGGTGTGTCGACCGCGATCCTGTTTGACCTGCTGCTCAAGACGGCGCGCGCAGCCCTCATCGACCATGCCGGTCGCAAGGCCGACCTGCGCATCTCCTACATGCTGTTTGAGAAGGTGTTGAACACCTCGCTCAGCGCGCGCCCCGCATCGACCGGCGAATATGCCAACCGTGTCTCGCAATATGAATTCGTCCGTGAATTCTTCACCTCGAACACCGTCAGCACCTTCATCGATACGGCATTCGTCTTCATCTTCTTGCTGGTGATCTACGCGATTGCGGGCTGGCTGGTCATTGTGCCGATCATCGCCTTCATCGCGGCGGTCATCATTGGGCTCGTGGCGCAGCAC
>NZ_JBFUIP010000101.1:0-20056 GCF_056401815.1 Aminobacter sp. P4_D5
CATGTTGAGCCCGTGGCGCGTCTTGAACATCAGATAGTGAAGGCCAATCGGCAGGATGATGAAGATCAGGTAGACCAGCGCGTTCTGCGAAAAGAAGGCCGGCCCGATGACTGGTATCTCGCTCAGGTAAGGAACGGCCACCGGCTGGAAGGTCGCCTTCGCCGGCATGCCGGAAAAAGCCCGGCCGACAGTCGCGGCGAGGCCCGTTCCCATCAGGGTTAGCGCCAACCCGCACAGCACCTGGTTGGCGCGAAAGAACACGGTCGCCACGGCGAAAATCATGCCGAAGCCCAGCCCAACCGCAAGTGCTGCGACGAAGCCGACCGACGGACTCGGGACACTCATGGTTACGGCGATCGCAGTGACTGCGCCGAGCGCCATCAGTCCTTCGACGCCGAGATTGACGACCCCGACCCGCTGGCAGATTACCTCGCCAAGTGCTGCCAGTGCCAGCACGCCCCCCGCCAGCACCGCGGTCGTCAGCAGTCCCGTTATGATGTCCATGACTGCATCCTATGCTGCGGCTCGGTCAGTGCGGACGAGCCGGTAATGCGCGAACTCGTCGCCTATGGCGGTGAAAAGCAGGACTAACCCGGTAAGAGCGACGATCGCGCTGGTCGTCAGACCCTGCGTCTGAAGGATGATGCCCGCGTTGAGGATGAACGCCATCAGCGCCGCAGCGGCGAGCACGCCGAGGCAGGAGTTGCGGGCGAGCACGGCCACGATGATGCCGAGATAGCCGAAATTGTTGGAGATGCCGCCCTGCAAACGGTGCACCGTTCCGGCCACTTCGAGCATTCCGGCGATACCCGCGACTGCGCCGGAGAGAAGCATCACCATGATGATACGCCGCCTGACCGGAATGCCGGCGTAGTGGGCGTTCTCCGGATTGGCGCCGCTGATCCGCACCTCGTAGCCCCAGCGCGTGTAGGAAAGCACTGCCGCGACGATCAGCGTCAGCACTACCGCGACGGCAAAACCCCAATGGACCATGCCCCAGAGTTCGGGGATCTCGTAGGGGATGCGCGGGGTGGAGGCGATCGTGCCGGCGCCGCGATCCCGCCAAGGGCCGGTCGCTACGTAGTAGACAAGCAAAGTCGCTACGAAGTTCAGCAGCAGCGTGGTGATGAGCTCGTTGACGCCGACATAGGCGCGGGCGAGCGTCGGGATGGTAATCCATGCCATTCCGCCGGCCATGCCCGCCAGGAACATGACTGGAATGATTAGCCAGGCCGGCCCCTCCACGAACAGGCCTATCGCTGCCGCCGCCAAAGCGCCGGCGTAGAACTGGCCCTCCGCACCGATATTCCACAGTCCTATCCGCCGGGTGATCATGACGGCTAGGCCTGTCAAGATGAGAGGCGTCACCAGCAGGCCGAGATCCTCGAGCCCAAAACCCGAGCCGAAGGTCGAACTGATAACCTGGCCGGCGAGGTCGAGTGGATTGAGTCCAGAAAAAGCGACGATGACGCTACCGACAATGAGCGCAAGGACGATCGCCGCGACGCGAACGGCCAGCGCGACTGAAGGTCTCGCCGAAGGAAAACGCTGAAGGCGCCAGCTCATTGTGCTGCCTCGACCCGGTTCGAAGACACGCCGGACACGCTCTGTCCACCCATCAAAAGACCGATCGTTTCCATGTCGGCATTCTCTGCGTCAAAAGTCGCCATGATCCGGCCTTCATAGAGAACTGCGATGCGGTCCGAGAGACTGAGCAACTCCTCGAGATCCTCCGAGATCAGCACGACGGCTACGCCCTGGTTCCGAAGCTCGACGAAATAGCGCATCATCGTGTTGATCGCACCGATATCCAGGCCGCGGCTCGGATAGGCGGCGACCAAGAGCTTGCCGGCGATGCGCATCTCGCGCCGGGCGACGAGGCGCTGCTGGTTGCCGCCTGACAGGTTTCGGACAGGCATGCCGAAATCGGGGATCGTGACCTCGGCTGCCGCCGCGATCGTCCGGGCAAGCCGATTGGCGGCGCGCGGATCGAAGAACGGGCCGTGGGACACCGCGTGGGTCTTGTACTCGCGGATCACAACATTGTCGTCGATTGACAGCGATGGTGCCAGGCCGCTGCGCAGCCGGTCTTCGGGAATATGGCCGATGCCGAACGCGGCGAAGGCGGTCGCGTTTTGGCGGCCGACGGGTTTTCCACCGAGCAGGATCTCGCCCGACGCGGGCGGTCGCATTCCGGTCAACACTTGGCTGAGTTCGCGCTGGCCGTTGCCGGCGACACCGGCGATTCCGATTATCTCGCCGGCCCTGATGTCGAGATCGACGCTGCGCAGCGCCGGCACACCCCGCTCGTCATCGACGCAGACTTTGGCCAGCTTCAGGACCGCGGCGCCGGCATCCCGCAGTTTTTCGGTGGAGCGGTCGCGATAGTTACCGAGTATGATTTCGCGCCCGACCATCAGCCCGGCGAGCATACGATGATCGCAATCGGCGGTCGCGCGCGTCGCCACCTTGCGGCCGCCGCGCAGCACTGTCACCTGGTCGGAAATCTCCAGCACTTCATGCAGCTTGTGGCTGATGAAGATGACCGCATTGCCGGATTTGCGAAACGCGTCGAGCGCCTTGAACAGTTCACGCGTTTCGCTCGGCGTGAGCACAGCGGTCGGCTCGTCGAGGATAAGCACGCGCGCGTCGCGCGCCAGCACGCGCAGGATTTCGACACGCTGCTGCTCGCCCGCTGACAGAGCATGAATGCGGGCGCCGGGGCGGACCGCAAGGTTGAACTTGTCGGCGATTGCTCGCGTTCGCGCCTCGAGCTGGACGGCGGATGCCAATCGCGGCGTTTGCCTCCATCCGAGATGGACGTTTTCCGCAACGGTAAAGGCCTGTACCAGCTTGAAATGCTGATGGACCATGCCGATGCCGGCCGCGATTGCCTCAACTGGGGAGGCGAAGCGGACCGGTCGCCCATCGACGGCAATCTCGCCGGCGTCCGCCTGATAGATGCCGTTGAGGATGTTCATCAGCGTCGACTTGCCGGCGCCGTTCTCGCCGAGAAGCGCGTGAATCTCGCCTGCCCGGATGTCGAGGTCGACGTCTGCGTTGGCGACGACCCCGGGAAAATACTTGGCGATGCCGCGCAGCGACACGATCGGCGGTGCGCCATCGCCGCCGACGGGAAGAACTTTCGGATCAGGCATTGCAGCGTCCATCGATCAAGGCGATCCGTTTTACGTGCTAAGCCCGGATACGCCTTCGACAGACCAGTCCCAGTTGTAAAGCGCGAATTCGTCGAGCGTTTCGCCTGCCTTCACCCGCACCGCGCCGGTCGTGTCCTTAATCTCGCCGGCGAACGGGCTCCAGCCGCCCATGATCTTGTCGCGCACAGCGTCGGCCTTGGCCGCCACGTCGGCCGGAACCGTCTCGCCCCAAGTATCACGGTCAATGCCGCCGCCCAATGGCAGCAGGGCCTGGCCACCACCCGACCAGGTGCCTTCAAGTCGCTTTCTCACCTGATCGACATAGAATGCCGTCCAGTCAGGCACGATCGAGCTGACATAGGCATTTTTGCCATAGCGCCGCATGTCGGAGCTCCACATCGCAGCCCGCACGCCACGCTGTTCGGCGACCTGCAGATAGGAGGCCTCGTTCATGACGCCAAAGAGGAAGTCGCAGCCATTGTCGATCAGCGCGCTTGCGGCCTGGTTGGCGCCTTGCGGATCGAACCAGGAGTTGATGCTGATGACCTGCAGGGTGGCCGATGGATTGACGGAGCGCGCTCCCATCAGAAACGCATTGCTCGATGAGATCGCCATCGGCACCGGAAATGAAGCGATGAAGCCGAGTTTGCCGGACTTGCTGAGCAAGCCGGATGCCACGCCGATCACATAAGTTGGATGCCAATGGGCGGCGTAGTACCAACCGAGATTGTCAGCGACGTTGCGGCCGTCCGCCTCGAGAAAGGCGACTGCAGGTGTGCGTTCGACGACAGACGAGAAGAAGTCGCCATAGTTAGAGGTTGAGAACACCATCTGGGCGCCCTCGTGAACGAATTGCCGGAACGTGCGGCTGGCGTCGGCGGAGAACGGAATGCTTTCGACCACCAGTGTCTTCGCCTTCGGGAAGGCTGCCTGGAGCGCCTTGATCCCATCATTGTGCTTGGTGTTCCAGCCTTCGTCTGAAACCGGTCCGGTCAAGCCAAAGGCGATGACCGCATCCTCTTCCTTGACGCCTGCGAGAGGGGCTGCACGAGCCTGGCTGATCCAGTGCGGCAAGATCAGAGATGACGTGGAAGCTGCCGCTGAAAGAGCCAAAAACCGACGACGAGAAAAGCTACGCTGATAATTCATTGAATTCCCCCCGAAATCGAGGTGAAGGCTATTTTTTCAAACCCTTGTTGACCAGCGAATATTTGCGTTCCTAGTGTATCAAAAAAATGCACAGTCGCGTTTCAGGTGTCGAGAATGCCCTTAATTACACAAGGCGCGAAAGCGCTGGAAATGGTCGCTCGATATGGGTCGATCCGCAAAGCGGCGGAACAGATGAATGCCACACCTTCCGCTGTGAATCGCCAAATACTGAATCTTGAGCTGGAATACGGTCAGCCACTTTTCGAGCGGTTGCCGCGCGGTATGCGGCCGACGGAAGCCGGTAGAATCCTGGTGGGCCAGGTTCGGAAACTGCAGCAGGAGATTCTCGCTGCCGGCGCCGAAGTGGAAGGCCTGCGGCCCTCGCAAGGCAGCAGTGTGAGCGTCGGAATCATGGAGTGCCTGTCGACAGGGTTCCTGCCGAAGGCGTTTCGCGCGCTTCAAGCCCAGCATCCCGGTGTCAGCCTGCGGGCATATGTTGATGGCACCAACATCATACTTGAGAAGGTTAAGTCCGGTTCCGTAGATTTGGCGGTTGCATTCAATACACCTCAGGATATCGGATTAAATATTACCAAAACTGTTCATTTGAAACTTGGAATAGTCGCTCACCCGTCGCACAAATTGATGCGGAGAAAAAGCGTTGATATCGAAGATGTATTGAACGATTATTTTTTGTCGACGGACGATAGCTTGACCATTGGACCTATGGCCGACCTCCTCATTCAGAGGTTGAGATCGCCAATACACAAGATTGCGGTTTCCAATTCCATCGCTCTTTTAAAAGCAATAGTTCAAGAAGGACTAGGAATAAGCATACTGACCTTGATTGATGTCTACGAGGAAGTGGAAAGCGGAAAACTCGGCTTTGTGCCGCTCTCAGGCCCTCGAATGTCGGCAGCGCTGTCTCTCTCTTCACGCGATGTGAACGCGCTGACCGATGCTGGCAAGGCAATGGCTGGCATCATCGCCAATTCATTGGATGAAGTCCAAGCGCTGTCACTCAATAACGCTTGAGCGGCATACCGCGTGCATCGCAAACCAATTTAGGAACCGGCGAAGATTATCAGCTGCTCAAGATTTGGCGATAGAGCGTCCGCGTTAACGGTGTGCAGCCGCGCTGCCTTGGCTGCCCCATCGGCGTCGCCAGCGCGGATTGCAGCAAGGAGTTGCTTATGCTCCTCGACGATTTCAGGGCCGAGTTCCTGATGCTCCGTCATCAACCGACGATAAAGTTCTAGCCCGATCATCACCTGAAATACTTGCACACATGGTTCGATTCATGATGTTTCAGCTATGCGGCTGCTCGGCACCACGTCGTCGCAACCTGCACTACAGAAGCCGGATTGGTGCCGGCAGGAGATTTTGACCGATGCCCGAACGCTATCTTTCCCCAGCTCTCCGAGGTCTCGGTGCCATCGCTCTGACAGCGCCATTGGTCGGTGTTGAGGCGCAGATCTACGACCGGCTGTGGAACGCCATTCTTGATCGCAAGATTCGCCCTGGCACCAAAATGGCGGAAGACGAGATTGGCGCTGCCTTCAACATCAGCCGTACCGTCATCCGCAAGGTGCTGGTCATCTTGGAGCAACAGGGGGTTGTTCATCTGCCAGCCAATCGAGGTGCCTATGTCGCGGCACCAACGCCAGACGARGCGCGAGAGGTGTTCGAGGCGGCTCGCGTGATCGCCCGCCATGTCGTTGCCGAACTTGCAGCAAATCCCGACCTACTAGGCCATGAAGAGCGGGCGCGACTTGAGGAGCACGACAAGGTCGAGCAACAGACTCCGGCGGCACTGGACCCCCATACTACGAGGCGACTCGCGGTGGAGTTCGATATCCTTTTAGCAATGCTCTACGGCAACAAGACGCTTGCCGCCGCGCAAGAGCGTTTGCTGATGCGCTGTATGATGGCCATCACGCTTTATCAGGAGCATCAGGTGCTGTGGCCGCCATATGCAGTTCATCAGCCACTGGTCGAGCTGATTTATGCCGGACAAGTCGAGCAGGCAGTCGCGCATGTCGATAACGTGTATCGCACACTTGAAGCGAGTTTGCGACTTGCACCGCTAGACCAGGCCATCGATCTGCGCGCCATCCTCAGCGGCGACGACAGCCCGACCTTGTCTATAGTCTCCGAATCCTCACCTGGGACAAAGGCTGAGGGTAACAAGCCAAAGCCCCGTTTGAAATCTACTAAAGCATCTCGGGGCGGGGCTAAAAAAACGCCCTCCTAAAGCTGCCATCGTTCAGACAATTTTGACGGCGGTTTGAGGCCTAGTGGACAAAATATGACATTTGAATCCTGCAAGAGGCCATGTGGGCGTTCAGTGCGCGAGTCTCAGGCATGCAGCCATGCTCGGACATGTTGCCAAGGCATCCCGGCCTCTGGCTGTACTTCGGATGGCGCGCCTACGGCATGACGGACGCTCCCCCGAGCGGCCGTCTTGTTGCCGAACTGCGCGCACCTCAGAAGGTCATCAGCGAACTGCATGAACCCAGTTTCGTTCGTCGTTCGCCAACCCTCGCTGTATCCCGACCAACTCACTGCGCAGCTTGTCGGTAACCGGACCCACCTTGCCGTCAGCTATGGTAAACGACCCTCCCGAAAAGCGGACAGCACCGATTGCAGCGACGACCGCTGCGGTGCCGCAGGCAAACACCTCCCTAAGCCTGCCGCTAGCGGCGTCGGCTTGCCATTGATCGAAGCTGTAAGCCGTCTCCTCGACTGCCATGCCGGCGTCACGAGCGATCGCGATAAGAGAGGCCCGGGTGATGCCGGGTAGGATCGTGCCTAAAGGCGGTGTTACAATGCTGCCGTCGTCCATGACGAAAAAGATGTTCATGCCACCGAGTTCTTCCACCCAGCGATGTTCCGCGGCATCGAGAAACACAACTTGGTCGCAGCCATGCTTGGTCGCGTCTGCTTGTGCGATCAGACTGCCGGCATAGTTGCCGCCACACTTGGCGGCTCCGGTGCCGCCGGCAGCTGCCCGACTGTAGCTGTCCGAGACCCAGACGGTAATCGGTTTCTCTCCACCCTTGAAATAGGCGCCAACGGGGGATGCGATAACACAGAAGATGTAATGAGATGCGGGGCGCACTCCCAAGAACGCGTCGCTTGCGAACATGAAGGGCCGCAGATAGAGACTGCCTTCTCCTTCTGGAATCCACTCCCGGTCAATCCCAACGAGCGCTTCAACCGCTTGGACAAAGACAGGTTCAGGCAGCTGCGGCATAGCCATGCGTTCGGCAGAACGATTGAATCGACGCGCATTTTCCTCGGGGCGAAACAGGGCAATCTCTCCCCCGTTTGTCCTGTAGGCCTTCATGCCTTCGAAGATTTCCTGGGCGTAGTGCAGCACTGCGCTGGCTGGATCGAGAGAAAACGGCTCGCGCGGCCTGATGCGTGCGTCGTGCCAACCTTCATCGGCTGACCAGCTTATCGTCACCATATGGTCGGTGAAAATCCTGCCGAACCCGGGATTTTCCAGAAGCTTCGCGCGTTCCTCCGAAGGAACGGGGTTTGTTGCCCGTGTGGTACTGAACAGGAGGGTTTTTTCCATAGCAGTCTCGTTCCTAGTAGGTCATTTGGGAGCCTTTCGAACGGCTCCATCCACCCTGATCGTTTTGCCGTTCAGCATGGTTTACGATGATACTCTCCACCAAAAGCGCAAATTCATCAGATTTACTAGGCCAACCTGCATGATGAACCTGCTTGCCAAGCGAATTTTGCGCCGCCGGCGGTAGGCAGGCTCCCATCAACGCCACTCCAGGTCGATGTGGAAGGCGAGGACGGCCTCCAGCTCATCTGGCCCCGCCCCAACCGCGACTATCCCGGCCCGCCCATAAGCGGCGTCACATCTCTGGTCCTTCCGGGCGTCAGGGTTGTTTCCTTTTAACACTCGCTGCCCGACTTCGGCATGTCCTTTGGCGCGCGGTAGCCCCGTCGTTTCTTCATTGTTTCCAGACGCCCAAGTACGCTTTGAGCCTCGTCGGGCTCGTCGAAGGTTTCGATCATGGCTTGTCCGTTGGTGCCGATCCGCCCCCAGTTGCGAATGACCGATACGCCGCCAAACAAGGTTGGCTGGAGAGTGAGGCTGTAGAACCGGTGCATGTTAAGAGACGCATCGATCCGGTGTAAATGAATGTCGTTTCCAGTGTCGCACATGGCCGAGAGTCTCGCCGCGACAGCAAGTCACGTCCAACGACATATTTGAATCCAACGGCCGAGATCGATTCATATCGGTAATGTTTTTCGACCGAACCGCAGAGGGCAGTCTTGGCTCTTGCGTGCATGCCTAGTCCGGTGCGCCGGGCGGTGTCCTGCCGCAGCGGAAATATCAGGTTGCGTTGGTGATACATCAGATGTACGTAGTCATTGCCGATTGGATTATCGGCTCGCCTGCGGCCTTGGTCGCTTCAGGGTGCAACAGGACCGTCAAGCGCGGCTCGGCCGCACTGGCGCATGGGGAGTGGCATGTCTTCAATCAGTCGTCGTGATCTCATGGCAGCCGCAGCTGCCGCGGCTTTAGCTTCCTCATTCGCCCTGCCGGCTTGGGCGCAAACGCAGCCCAAGCTTGAGTTCCTCTATTCGCCCTACGCCGACTACGCTCCGTTCTTTGTCGCCAAGGAATTCGGCTACTTCGACGAGTTCGGCGTCAACGTGACGCTTTCGCCGAAGGGCGATACGGCCGAGACCATCCAGATGCTCGCCTCCGGCAACATCGAGGCCGGTGGTGCCACCTGGGGCGCAAGCCTCTTCAACGCGCTGGACCGCGGCGCCACCGTCGCGATTATCGCCACCCTGGCGCGGATGCCGGCAACGATTCCGTCGCCATCACCCTTCATGGTCTCGCAGAAGGCCTGGGACGAAGGGATCAAGACCGTCGCGGACCTCAAAGGCAAGCGTGTCGGCATTCCCGGTCCAGGAGGCTTCGGCATGTATTCCACGGCCAAGGCCCTGGAGAAGGGGGGGCTGACGATCGAGGACGTCGAGGCGGTATTCCTGCCGCCGCCCGCGACAGCAGCCGCATTCGCTAACGGCGCGCTCGAGGCGGGCTGGAGCATCGAGCCTTTCGCCCAGCAGCTCGAGAAGCAGGGGCTTGGCCGCCGGCTGGTCGAGGACCACACTTTCGGCACGGAGCTCGGTTTGATCGCCTTCAACCAGGATTTTGTCGCGGCCAACGAGGATCTCGTGGTGCGCTTCATGGCTGGCTATCTCAAGGCTGCCCGCCTCCTTGATAATGGCGGATGGCAGGACGACAAGGTTGTCGCGGTCGTGTCGAAATACACTGGAACCGAGCCAGATACGCTGCGCGGCATCCCCTATACCGTCCGTTCCGAGGATGGTGCCATCGACATGGCTTCGGTGCGTGAGCAGGAGGAGTTCTTCCGCAAGCGTGGCACGCTCGAATATGAGGGTCAGGCCAAGATTGACGCCGTCTATCGTCTCGATCTGCTGAAGCGCGCCAACGACCTGCTCGCAAGCAAGAAGTGATGGCAGTCGTGCGTGAGGCAGTGCATCCGTCCGCGGCGGAAGCGGCTCCGCCGGCTATCGAGGTCAGTCATCTGACCAAGGCCTTCTACGACAGCGAAGGCGACCGCGTGACCGTGGCTGTCTCCGATGTCAGCTTCTCGGTGGCGCGCGGCGAGTTCGTCTGCATCGTCGGGCCGAGCGGCTGCGGCAAGACCACGGTCCTGCGCATCCTCGCCGACCTCGAGCAGCAGCTCGGCGGCACGGTGAAGCTGCACAGCGCGACCCCGCCGGCCATGGTCTTCCAGGAGGCGTCCGTGCTGCCCTGGCTGACGGTGTCGGAGAACATTGCCTTTCCGCTCAGCCTTAAGGGAGTCTCTCGGGCAAAGCAGGAAGCGCGTGTCAGCGAACTGTTGGCGCTGACGGGTCTTACCGACTTCGCGAACGCCCGCCCGCACCAGCTCTCCGGCGGCATGAAGCAGCGCGTCTCGGTGGCGCGCGCCTTGGTCGACGACCGCGAGATCCTCTTGATGGACGAGCCGTTCGGCGCGCTCGACGAGCAGACCCGCCTTGTTCTGCAACAAGAGCTGCTGCGGATTTGGGAGACGACCGGCAAGACCGTGGTCTTCATCACCCATAGTGTTGACGAAGCGCTGACGCTGGCCGACCGCGTGATCGTCATGTCGCCGCGTCCCGGTACGTTGGTTGCCAATCTGACGGTTCCCTTCGAGCGGCCGCGCGACGTTGTCGAGATGCGGCGCGACAAGCGGTTCTGGGACATGACTTACGAGGTCTGGCGTCTGCTGGCCTCTCCTGCGGGAGCCTGAGATGAGCGCCATTCCCTTGACGCTGACGGAAGAACAATGGCGCCGGCTGAAGGCGCCGGCGCGCCGCGAACGAATTTACCGCATCGCGTCCTATTTCAGCCCGCTGCTGCTGCTGCTGTTGTGGGAACTGTGCAGCCAGTTCAATCTGATTGACCGGCGCTTCTTCCCGGCGCCGAGCGCGATCGCCGGAACCGCCTGGCGCATGATCGTAAGCTTCGAACTGTTCGACCATATCGGGGCTACGCTGCGTCGCGTCGGCATCGGTTATGTCATGGGGGCCGTGCCCGGTATCATCATGGGGCTGATCCTCGGCCTGTCGCGACCGGCCCGCCGGATGCTCGGACCGATCTTCGCGGCGCTCTATCCTGTGCCGAAAATTGCCATTCTGCCGCTGATCTTGCTGATCTTCGGCGTTGGCGATGCGTCGAAGTTCGTCGTTATCGCCATCGGCGTGTTCTTCCTCATGTTTTACAACACCATGGGCGGGGTGATGCAGACGCCTCAGATCTATATGGACGTCGCCAAGAATGCCGGCGCGACCAGGCTGCAGATCTTTCGGCGCATCGCTTTCCCGGCAGCTCTTCCGAGCATTTTCACCGGGCTGAAGCTCGCCGCCGGTTCGTCCTACATCATCATCGCTGCCGCGGAGTTCCTTGGAGCGCGCAGCGGCGTCGGCTTCTTCATCTGGGCATCATGGCAGACTTTCGCGGTGTCGCGCATGTTCGTCGGCATCGTGGCGATCTCGGCCATGGGCTATCTCACCATCCTGGCGCTCGAGGCGCTGGAGCGGCGTTTCGTGCCCTGGGCGAAGCATTGAGAGGCTGAGGAGCACAAGCTCATGACCGTCGACGCCGATCTCACTGCCCATGCACCTGTTTCGGAGCGCATCTACCTGGCGCTCCGCCAGGAGATTATGCGCTGCGAGATCGTGCCTGGGACGACGCTGGATGCAGCCTCCATTGCCAGCCAGTACGAGGTCTCGAAGACGCCGGTGCGCGATGCCATGCAGAAGCTCGCCGCCGACGGGCTGGTCACGATCTTGCCGCGCAGCGGCTATCGCGTCGCCCCCATCACGTTTCAGGCCGTGCACGATATTCTCGATATGCGCGCTGCGATCGGACCGCATGCAGCTCGGCAGGCGGCACGCTACGCCACCCCCGCCGAAATAGCTCTGCTGCGCCAGATCGTCAGAGAATACGCCGCGCCGATGGATATCGGCACCATGCAACAGGTTGCACGCCGCTTTCACCTTGCCATCGCCCGCTGCAGTCGTAACAAGCGCGTCGTCGCTCTTTCGGAGAGCCTGTTTGACGAGCTCGAACGTCTCCTGCGTTTCGCCATCGATTTCACGGTCAAGACAGGCGAGCATTCCGACGAGCACACAGCACTCGTCGACGCAATCGAAGCTGGCGACGGCGAGAAGGCCGCCGCAATCGAGTTCGCCCATATCAAGCACAGCCGGGAGTTCCTGATCGAGCGCCTGATGACCTTGGGCTACCTATCGGAAAGCGAGATCCAGCTTGGCAGCACAGCGCGGAGCCCGGGCGAATGATTACGATCCCTGATGCGGTAGACCGGCTGTCGGCGGCCCTGGGCGGCAGCCTCGCTGCGAAGCTTGCGGCTTCGGCTCTGGTCGAGGCCGATGCGCTCGGTTTGCCGCGCTTTGGCATCGCCATGCTCGATGAATGGACGGCCGATGCTGCCCCGGTGCCAGCGGGCGAGGGCTCGCAGGGCATTGCCTGGCTCGACTGCTCCTCCTGCTTTGCGCCGCTTGCGGTCGCCAGCGCCACGCTCGACTTGGCTGAAACCGCCCGGCAATACGGCGTCGCCGCCGTCTTCCTGCGCGGTGTCAGGGGCTTCGGCCGGCTCGCTCCCTTCGTTCGCCATCTCGCAGATCGCGGCCTCCTGGGTATCGCCGGCGCCGAAGGCCCGCCTTTCGTCGCCGCGCATGGCGGCAACCGTCCGGTGATCGGCACCAACCCGCTGGCGCTTGCCATGGGGCAGGGCGCCGATCGCGTGGTCATCGACGTTGCCACCAGCAGCGCTACCATGGCGGATATACGCAATGCTCGTATTTCCGACGCACCATTGCCTGAGGGGATCGCCCTGGACGGCGAAGGACGGCCGACCAGTATCGCGGCCGAAGTGGCGGCGTTGCTGCCGCGCGGCGGCCAAATAGGCTCGCTGTTTGGGCTCGTGGTCGAGCTCATGGCTGGCGTAGCCGGCGGTGGAAGGGGGGATCCGAAGGGGCGGGGCGTTTTCATCCTCGCTTTCGATCCAGCACGGGCCGAAGACCGCATCGACTGGCAAGCAAAACTTGCCGGGTTGAAGAGCGATTGGACGGATGGAGGTGGTCACTGGCCACGCGGCGGCAGTCTGTCGTCAGAAGCCGCACTGGATGGTGATTTCGCACGGCGTTTCGACGCCTATCTCGGCAGCATGACCAGCCCGGCAGGCCGATGATCGCGCCGGCCACTTACCTACAGAGTTTATGATCCAGATGACGACAAAGCCTGTTTCCGCGCCTGTCCTTTCAGTCGAGCCTGTAGATGGCCTCATCGACGAGCCGCGCCGAATCGTCGTCTCCGGTCTCGCTCCCGACGAACTTGTCGCCATCTCGGCCTGCACCGAGCGAGCGCGGGGTGTGATCTGGATGGGCCAGGCGACCTTCATGGCTGACGCTGAGGGCGTGGTCGACCTGACCCGTGACGCGCCGGTCGGTGGCGACTATGCGGAAGTCTCGGCCATGGGCCTGATCTGGAGCCAGCAGCCGGTCGACAGCGCGAGCGCTGAACTCTTTGCCGACGATGTCATGCAGCCCCTTCAGACGATGTTGACGGCCGAAACCGCCGATGGTGCCCAGGCCGAGGCCAAGCTCTTCCAGGGTTTTGCGGCACCTGGTGTGGAGCGGCAGGAGATCCGCGAGGACGGCCTGGTGAGCACGCTGTTCACTCCGGCCGGGCCGGGTCCTCATCCTGTTGTGGTGGTGCTTAACGGCTCCGGCGGCGGCATCAATGAACCGCGGGCTGCACTGCTTGCTTCCCGTGGCTACCGAGCCTTCGCACTCGGCTATTTCAAGGCGCCTGGACTGTCGCCATTCATCACCGAAACCCCGCTCGAATATCTCGAGACCGGCCTGCGCTGGGCGCGCCGGGCTCTCCAGCCCAAGGATCGCTTCGTAGCGGTCAGCGGCCAGTCGCGTGGCGGCGAGCTCGCGCTGCTGCTGGGTGCCACCTTCCCGGAACTGGTTTCCGCCGTGATCGCATTTGTGCCCGGTGCCGTGGTCCATGGCGCCCAGGGTGCCGGCGATCCGGCGCGTGGTGGCTGGCAAGGTACAACCTGGACCCGGGACGGAATTCCCCTATCGCATCTGTGGCAAGACAACAGTGCCGTGCACTGGCATCCCTGGGCCGGCGACGCTCCGCCCAGCCGGCACCACTCGGTCTTCTTCGAAGGGCTTAAGGATACGGCGCTTGTGGCGCGCGCGCGCATTCCGGTCGAAAACATCGCAGGTCCGGTGCTGCTGATCTCGGGGCGCGATGACCGCGCCTGGCCGTCCAGCCTCTATTCCCGCATGGTCGTATCGACGCTCAGCCAGCACGACAATCCTTACCTGGTCCGTCATCTCGACTTCGATGATGCCGGGCACGCCATCAACCTGCCGATCGTGCCGTCGACGCAGCTGAGCCGCCTGCACCCAGTCTCGAAAGTACCCTACACCAACGGCGGCACCCCCTCCGGCAACTCCAGAGCCGACGACGGTTCCTGGCGCGGCATGCTCGCCTTCCTGGGGGAGGTCACCGGCTCCGCCGGTCAAGACTGAGCCGGAACCCTCATGCGCAAGCAGACAGCTGAATTCTTCGAAAGGGAGACGAACATGCCCACAAGAGAACATTTGGAAGGCCAATGGCGCGAATGGCGCTACGCCCATGTCGCCAAGATGTTCCGCCCATATGGTTGGACMTCGCTGGTTGCCCAGTACTGGCTGGAAGCAGACGACAAGGACGTTAGTTTCGACCTGCTTCCGGGCACCTGGTCGGTCGAAGGCGGCAAGGTCATGTTCACCCCGCCTGCCTCGGGGCCGACCCTTTCGGTCAACGGCACGTATCCCACGGGGCCGGTCGAAATCATCCCGGGCCGCAACCAGACCTACGGCCACGGCAAGAGTGAGCCCGTCTACTTCGGCGTGAACGAGGTCGAGGCGATCCTGCGCAGCAAGAATGACGGCCAATCCCTCTACGGCGTGCGCGTGCGCGACCCCAGGGTGGCGACGTCTGTGGAGCAGGCTGGCGTCACCGCATTCGACTACGACCCGGCCTGGCGTATCCGCGGCGTCTACACGTCGACCGCGCACACCGAGTACGAGGCCGAGACCGTGGAAGCCGGCGTGCGCGAATCGACGCCGCGCATTGGCACCTTTGCCTTCGAGCACAAGGGCAAGAGCTACAGCATCGAGCTGATTGGCAAGGACACGGCAACAGGTGTCCAGCCGGTTGCGCATGTTCGCGACAAGACCAGCGGCCCCGTCACCTACGGCGCCGGCCGCGTCATCGAGCTGCAGTTCGCCGATGATACGAACACCCGCATCGACTGGATCGATTTCAACTACGCCGTTGCGCTGCCATGCGCGTTCACGAACTTCGTCACCTGTCCGTTGGTTCCTCGTGAGAACCAGCTCGATTTCGAGGTGCTCGCAGGCGAGAAGCGCCCCTCACAGGATGTGGCGAGGACAATGACCTATCAAGCCGGAACTAACGGCGCTTCCTGACACGCACTCCTGCTCACTTCAGGTGTCCATCAAGACCTGATGGACACCTTGCGGCCGTCCTTAGTGGTTCTAAGGGAGCTCCTGCCACCGCAAGGAGATCGCGCCAGGTGGTCCGAGGCAAGGGATCCGATTTTTTCAGCGTCCGCTGCCCGTTTGATCGGCGAAAACGTCAAGAGCCCAGCAGCTCCGACATGGCGGCCACTGCTGTTGGATAGCCGTTGGGCCCAAGCCCAGCGATCACCGCTGTCGCRATCTTCGACACGAAGGAATTGTGATAGTAGGCCTCGCGCCGGTGGATATTGGAGATGTGAAGCTCAATGATCGGGCCTGAACACATCTTCAGCGCGTCGAGAATGGCAATAGAGGTGAATGTAAAGGCGGCGGGGTTGATGATGACGCCCGCCTGCTCGTCGATCGCCTCGTGGATCCAGTTGATGATCTCGCCTTCGAAGTTGGACTGGTGAAAACGCAGCGGCCGCTCCCCGGCCGCCTTGCGGCACATGGCCTCGACCTCGGCAAGCGTGGTGGTTCCGTAGATTTCCGGCTCGCGCTTGCCGAGCCGGTTGAGGTTCGGGCCGTTGATGACAAAGATCGGCTTGGACATTTTGGTCTCCATCTAAAATCAGCCCTGGTAGCCGAGCAGGCGGGGCAGCCACAGCACGAGCGAGGGAAAGAAGGTGATCAGCGCCAGAGAGCCGATCATAGCATAGAGGAACGGCAGGACGTCGCGCACGATGTCCCGGAGCGGCACCTCGGCGATGCGGGTCATGATGAACAGCAAAAGCCCATAGGGCGGGGTCACCAACCCCAGCATGATGTTCACCACCACCAYMACSCCGAAATGSACCATGTCGATGCCRAGCGCMTGCGCGGTCGGGATGAGCACCGGCACGATSACCAGSAGGATSGTCGTGCCTTCCAGCASGCAGCCCAGCAACAGAAGCAGGATGTTGACGAGGATCAGAAAGCCGGTCGGCGATAGATCCCATGCAGTCAGGATGACCTTGAGGGATTCAGGGATGTTTTCGACCGTCACAACATAGTTGAACACCAGCGCGCCGGCGATCAGCATGCCGATCGAAGCGGTGGTGCGTGCGCTCGCCAAGACCGAGCGGTAGAAATCCGCAAAGCTGACGCTGCGATACAGGATCACCGAAATGATCAGCGCATAGGCTGCGGCAACGGCCGCCGCCTCGGTCGGCGTGGTGATGCCCGAGTAGATGCCGCCCAACAGCACGACCGGCATCATCAGCGAGGGAAACGCCCGCCAGGTTATGCCAGGCAGTTCGCGCAGCGGCGTGGGCGCTTCGACCGGGAAATTGTGGCGTTTGGCCTGGTAAGCGACGATCGCCATCTGCGACGCCGCCATCAAGAGGCCCGGTATCATGCCGCCCAAAAACRGGTAGCCGATAGAGGCATCCGACACGAGCGCGTAGATGACCATGGGGATCGACGGCGGGATGATCGGGCCTATGACGGCTGTCACCGCAGTCAGCGCCGCCGCATAGCTCGGCGTGTATTTGCCGTCCTTGGTCATCATCATCTGCATCATCTTGCCGGTGCCGGCGGCGTCGGCGATGGCCGAACCCGACATGCCAGCGAAGATGATGCTCTGGACGATGTTGACGTGGGCGAGGCCACCGCGGAAACGGCCTACAATGGCATCGCAGAAGCGCAGAAGCCGCTCTGTCATCGAGCCGATGTTCATCAGCTCTGCCGCGAGGATGAATAACGGCACCGCCAGGATGATGTAGTTGGAATACATGCCATTGAGGAACTGCTCTGCGGCGGTTCCCATATCGAGGCCGGCAAGCAGCAGATACAGGATCGAGCCGGCGATCATGGAGTGGCCGATGGGCAGTCCAAGAAAAGCGAGTGCGGTGATCGCAACGACGGAAATGGAAAACGGACTAGCGAGGTTCATACGCCCGATCCTGCCTTTGTCGGGTCGAACTCCTGCGGCGCCTTGCCGAACATGGCTTGCCAGGAGAGCCAGAGGTAGCGGACGATGATGGCTATAACGAAGACGACATAGATCGAAAACAGCCAGTCCATGCGGATCTTCAGGTAAGCGGTCTTTTCGACCTTCATGAACATCACATAGTCGAGCACCGCTGGAAGCGAGATGGTGTAAAGCACCAGCAGCGAGAACGCCGCGATCAGGAACATGATGCGCCTGACGCGCGGGCGGGCTGCCGCATAGAAGAGGTCAAACCGTATTTCTTCTTCTTCCCGCACGACGAATGCGGCGCCCCACAGCACCAGCCAGATCCATAGCACGACGCTGAGTTCGTTCGTCCAGCCGATCGGCAGGTTGAGGATATAGCGGAACACGATCTGCAGGAGGAATGCCACGAACATGGCGACCAGCATCGCCGCAAGAACGTTTTCCGCACGCCGATAGAGCCAGCCGCAGAGGCTGCGATATGAAGGGGGCAAGGCGATCCTCCCGCGAAAGCCGATTTTACCGGGACAGGCAATGAAGCGGCGGGCATGGCTGCCCGCCGCGACCAGCAGCCTAAAGCGCGCTGATCTTTTCGGCCATGCCGGCTGGCCAATCCTTGGCGAGATCAGACGCCTGGTATTTCTCCTGGGCGAACTTGCGGAACGCCGCGACATCGGGCTCGTAGACATTGAGCCCTTTGCCCTTGAAGAACTCCACCAGCTCCTTTTCGCGGGCGAGGTGCTTTTGCGTGCTGAAGTCGATCGCAGCGTCAGCAGCCGCCTGCACCTTGGCCTGAGTTTCTGGCGACATCGCGTCCCACACCTTGTTCGACACGACCAGCAGGTCGAAACCGACGAGATGCGAGGTCAGCACGATCTGCGACATGACTTCGTAGAACTTCATGTTCTCGACATTGGGCAACGGATTGTCCTGGCCGTCGATCGCCCCAGTCTGCAGACCGGTATAGACCTCGGCATAGGCCATGGCGGTCGGGTTGGCGCCAAGCGCCGAACCTAGGAACTGCCACGCGTCGCCGCCTGGCATGCGCAGCTTGATGCCGGCCATGTCGGCGGGCGTCGTGATCTTCTTGTCGGGCTTGAGGCCGACCTGGCGGGCGCCGAAATAGGTCGGGCCGAGAACATGGATTCCGAGCTGATCGGAGGCCATCTTCTTGAGTTCGCCGCCGAGATCGCTGGCAAAGAACGTCTTGAGGTGGGAAGCGTCGCGGAACAAGTACGCGGCGGTCACGATCGACCATGCCGGCACCTGCTTGGCAATGTCCTGCGGTGCGATATTGCCCATCTCCAGATTGCCGCGCTGGATGGCGACGAGTTCGGTACCCTGCTTGAACAGGTTGYCGCCGTAGTAGCCCTCAAAGACGAAGTCGTCCTTGGTGGCATCGGCGAACATCTTCATCATCTCGGCGCGGATGTCCTGCTCCGAAAATACCGCTGAAAAGCGCAGCTTCGGCTTGTCTTGTGCAAACGCGGGCCATGCCATGGTTGTCGCGGCAAGCGCTGTTCCGATCAGAAATTGTCTGCGTGTGGYATTCAGTGTCATGGTTTTCCTCCCTTGAAATCCATTCCGTTGCTCAAGCGCCGTCAGAGCGCATTGATCTTTTCGACCGTCCTCTCCGGCCCCTTGAACAGCGCATCCGATTTTGGCCGGTAAATCATGGCACAGCCTCGAAATGGCCGGCCATGGCCGCACGGTCGGGTGCAATGCCGGTGAATAGTTCGAAGGCGCGAACCGCCTGGTAGACGGCCATGCCGGTTCCCGCGAGCACGCGGCAGCCAAGTGCCCTGGCCTGTCTCAATAGTTCCGTTTCCTCCGGGAAATAGATGATTTCGGCAACCCACTGATCGGGTCGCAGCAATCCGGACAGGAACGGCACGCCGGGATACTTGGCCATGCCAACAGGTGTGGCGTTGACGATGCCATCGGCGGCCTTGACCGCGTCGGCCACGTCGGTTTGGGCCGTAACCTGGTTGCCGAAACGTGATGTCATCCGCAGTGCCAGTTGCTCTGCTCGCTCGCTGTCGCTATCGACGATGTGCAACCCACCGACACCGAGCTCCATGAGCGCATAGGCGACCGCCGCCCCCGCACCACCGGCACCGAACTGCACCACGCGTTTCAGCGAGCAATCTGTCATTCCCTCGCGAAAACTTTCGGCAAACCCCCAAGCGTCGGTATTGTACCCTTGTCGCATACCGTTGGAAAAGACCACCGTGTTGACAGCGCCTATCGCCGATGCCTCGGGTGCCAGCCAAGCCAGGTGCTGGATCACGCTCTGCTTGAACGGATGGGTGATGTTCAGCCCGGCAAAACCCATTTGTTCTGCGGCGGCGATGACGTCGCCCAAAGCCGTGTCGTGCAGGCCAAGCCGGTCGAAATCGATCAGTACATAGCTGCAGCTGATGCCGAGGCGCGCCCCTTCGCGCTCGTGCATGACGGGCGAGCGGGACAACTGGATACCCCGGCCGACCAATCCGATGAGGAYCGCACCAGACGCACTTGCGTTCGCAGCTTTGGGCTTCGCCAAGAGGCGCCCGAGCATGTCAACGAAAGATCCGTCCGAATGCTGCAACCTTTGCTCCCTCGCCGCGTGAGTGGTGCGGTCAGGCAGCGCCGAGCGCTGCTCTTGTTTTTGTTCGGGCTTGGCCGGTAAATGGCTGCGCCTGATTTGATGCACAATGTACGAACTGGTTAGTTT
>NZ_JBFUIP010000102.1:0-19959 GCF_056401815.1 Aminobacter sp. P4_D5
GCGTTAGCTTCCACTGCGTCGACTTCGCTCGGCCGCTCTGCAGCCGAAGGAGTCTACCAAAAAACAACCGGTCTGTTGATGGGCTACGCGCATGAAGGACGCCGACGTCCACCAACCGAACACCTCATGAGGAGATGGAAGATGAGACTGCCCCTTCTCGCCATAGCTGCTGTCTTGCCGACGTTCGGCGCAGCACATGCCAACGATTTCGGCTCGCTCATGCAATTTCCGAGCTTTGACGGATTGTCCGCAAGACAGCCGCAGGCGACGCCATACACAGCCATGCCAGGCGGGGTCCCCGATTCCTCTTCCCAAGCCTCGCTGGGTGCATCGCCGGGTAGAATGCGGTTCCTGTTTTGGGAAGCACCGGTACGTTCCACGACCCGCAGCGCACCGCGCAGTTTCGGCCTCACGTCCTCCGACACGCTGACAGGTAGCGCTGCACATCTTGGCGCCAAGCCGCTCATTCCGTGCGTAGACAGCATGCCGCGCACCGACTGAGCCGACGGGAAAAAGGCCCGTTTGAAACAAACGAAACACTGCTCACCGATTCCAGAAAACGAGCTGAAATAGTAATGAACTAAAACAGAACGTCGCTGGTCTGGCGTCGCTCACGGACGGAGGTCCAAAAATGCCAACACTCACCATAAGATCCCCAGCTTCGGCTCTTGCCCCAACCTGGGCTGCGAAACTTCGCCTTGCCTTTCAGGCACACCGCGCGCGGCGGGCACACTACCGCGCCGTTCGGCACCTGTCCGAACTGGACGACTTCCTGCTGAAGGACATTGGCGTGCCCAGGTGCGAAATAGATTGGCTTGCCCATGGTTCTTCCGCTGGCCGGAGGCGTGGCCATGAAGATGACCTGGGCTGACTTGAACAGTCTTGATGTCGCTGAGGTTGACTTCAGGCCACCTGTGCTGGCGCTCCATGGTGCTGCCAGCAGCGGGCAACAATGGCATGGCCTCTCGGATTACCTCAGGGGCCGCTACCGGTTGCATGCACCAGATCTGGCCGGATATGGCGATGCGCAATTGAATGTTGCGCGCGGCATGGAGCAGATCGCCGCAAGCTTGATCGCAGCCATGCAGCGCAACGACGCGCCTATGCACGTCGTCGGCCATCTGCACGGCGCTGCACTCGCTATGGAAGTCGCAATGTCGCGGCCGGATCTAGTGCTTAGCCTTACACTCATCGAGCCCGCGGTTTATCACCTACTGCGCGACGGCGATCCAAACGACGTGGCCTTGTTTGCCGAGCTTTCCGTACTGGCTGAAGAAATCGATACCGCTGTCGGTGCCAATGTGCCGGCAGCGGCCATGCGCGCCTACATCGACTTCTGGCACGGCAAAGGCGCTTGGGGGAATTCCAGTGGCGCCCTTCGCCACAAACTTGCCGCGCAAGCGGCGCGGGTGGCCTCGGACTTCGCCGCTTCGCTTGCCAGATCATGGCCTTTGGGAAGCTGCGCCCGACTGGTTTGCCCGACGCTGGCAGTGATGGCGCTTGAAAGCCCGCTCGCCAGTCTACGCGTCACGGAGATGGTTGCGGAAGCGATTCCAGGCGCACGCTTGGTGATGGTCCCGGATGCGGGACATATGGCGCCGTTAACCGATCCCCATATCATCGACCCCTTGATTGCCGCTCATCTGAGAGCTGCCGATCGATCAGGACGCAATTTGCGGGCGTGGCACAATGCCCGCGCCTGGAGTTCAGCGGCGCGATAACCGGCACCCAACGGCCGCACGCCGTTTGGTTGCCAGGGCAAAGCCCGCTGCCTACGTTGCCTCCCAGCGATTGCGAATTCGGCCGGCCGGTTCGATGGGCGCACCCGCCAGACGGGCCTGGCTGCAGGCCCGCCTCCCCTGCAGACGCATACAGCGCCACGACCAACTCGCCCGAACTGCCTCTTCACCGCACCATCAAATCGCGATTTCAGCGCCGTCCGCGCGCCAGCCATCGTGCTTGGCTCCACCGCGCGGCTGAGCCCATGATCATTTCCGGATCGCAAGGAAACGTCCTTGTGACGGCCGGATCTTTCATTTTTCTTCGCTTCTCGCCTGATTGAAACAAACGAAACATTTATCGCCACGCTCGGAAAACAGCACGAAACAGAGGGCCGCTAGAAAGGGGACGTCGCCGATGTTGGCGTCGCCTCCCAAGTCCCAAGAAGGAAACACTCAATGAAGACCCTTGTTCTCGCAGCCGCTTCACTCGCCTTMATGTCCGGCGCCGCTCTGGCGTCATCCTCGAATGGTATGATCGCCAAGTTCAACCCGTACACGCGTGTCGTCACACTCGAGAGCGGCAAGAGTTTCACCATTCCGCGCGACGTTGCCCTTCCCGCCCTGCAGGTCGGCGAAAAGGTTTCTATTCAGCTCAACGACGAAGGTGACAAGGTCACCAACGTATTGCGGTAGATCTGATCCCCACGGATCTCCGCTGCAGGCAGCCTGACAGGCAGCCGCGAAGCCATGGGCGCCCGCTTCGCCCATGGCTTTTTGCATTGTCGAGTTCGCAAGCCGCGCAACACTCCTGCGCCGACGCCCCTCCCACGGCTCTCAAGCCTCTCGAGCGCCCGCACCCCGCCTACCCCGGATATGTCGCCGGTCTGGGTTGCCGAGCCCGGTTTTTCTCGAGGTGAATGGGTCACCCACACCGCATCCAGGATCAGCTTGACTTGGCTAGGCTGATTTGCGTGAGCCAACTCCCAGGAGGGCTGGCAAACGCCGATATGGCCAGCCGTCGCAATTGCGTCTGGCAGGGAATTTCGAACATCGCCGAGCGGAGCTACATGGGCTGGCTCATATGCTGAACCCTGGAACGCGCTTGGTCTTGCCGCTCAACTTGGCGCCAAAGGTCAAAAGTCCGGGAAAGTTCTGCACCAGAGATCCGGCGACAGCTGCCAGGTTCGGGCGCGCAACGACCCGGGCCAAAGCGCCCGCAGCATGGATGCGGACAAGAAACTGCCTTCGCCACAGGGCCGAATATCTTCGCCCGGCACTCTCTCGCAAAACCTTGTCGTGGGCACCGGTGCGAGCGAGTTCCGAAGCGAGCAGCCAGCCGGATTGAATCGCCATCGAGATTCCTTCGGCGACGATTGGATGTGCCTCTCCCGCCAAATTGCCAACGCGGAAAATGTCGTCTTCATAGCAAGAACGGATGCCCGGTCGTATTGGTCCCGCAGCAAGCCAGTTGCCCTCAAGCACTGCCCCAACGATCGTGTTCTCCACGCCTCGACAAGTCGCCGCGACATGCCTGAACACCACATCTCCCGCAGGCCTGCTGCCAGAGGCGGCTCGCACTTTTGCAAGGACATCGCGCCGGATGCAGCAGGAGATCGACAGGCGATCATTGTCGGACCAAACAATGCCGCCATAGCCGCCAGGGAAGACAAACAGAGGCATCAAGTCTTGGGGAAGTTGCGCGCCGCTGAAATGGGCCTTGAACGCGAAAAGGTCAGATGGACTGTGCGTCTTTGACAATCGGCTCGGCAGTTTCTCTGGCTCCCATGACCCGTGTGCCGCGATGACCACGGGAGCGCGAAGCATCAAATCCTTGTTCCCTGACGTTATCCGGACGGCCTGGCACTCGCCGTTTGCGGCTATTTCGACGGCATGCCATGGCTGGAAGACTTCGGCTCCCGCCTTTCGAGCCGCGTCCAGAAGCAGCGTGTCCAGCAGATCCCGACCCAAGGCTCGGCCGTACCCTCCCGCCGAAGTACGCGGCATGGGTGCCTCGATCATTCTCTCGGCAACGAACAGGCCAATGCTGTGAACTTCAGGACCTGCCTCGGCCCGCCAAGCATCCCCCACACCAAACCGGTCCAACAAGGCAAGGTTGGTCGCCGAGATGAATTCGCCGCAGACCTTGCGGCGCGGGAATTCGGTTCTTTCAATGATCGCTACAGTCCAACCTTGTTGGACAAGTCCCAGTGCTGCGGAAGAGCCTGCGGGGCCTGCCCCAATCACGATCGCATCGTAATTCATGCGCGCGCCCCTGACGAAATGTCAGTCGCTGTGAAGACATGGGTGAATGGTCCCGCACGCCACTCTTCGACAAAGCTTCCCGGCACATCTGGCCACAGACTGGATATTTCAGCTCCGCGGAATCCGGCACGGACGCTGGCCGGCGCATCATGCTGGGTGACCTCGTTCGCGCCAATCGCCCGCAGCAGGCGGGATGCGCTCAGGGCTAGGCGGCATCGGCGCGGCTCCGTAGCGAGGAACACACTTGTTTGCGGTCGCAGCTTCAAGAGTAACGTAGCCAGGTCCGCATCCGTGAAATGATGCAGGAACAGATTTGCCGTAGTGACCTCAAAACAAGGATGGTCCTCACGAGCCAACCACTCGAACACGTCGGCCGTCACGGGTTCCACCTGCCAGCCAAGCTTTGCAAAGTCTTCCCGGCGGTCTCGGGTAACGAGGTCGACGCGGTCTAGTAGCGTCAGCTTAACCCGAGGCCAGTACGTCGCCAGCCTGCGCGCGACCTTCAGCATGAATGTGCCGTCACCGGCTCCTATCTCGAGGATATGCGCTGGCGGCACCGAGACATGTCGCCGAAGCAGCCGAACCATCATCCCAACATGAAACATCAGCGCGTTGATGCGAATGAGGTCATGTCTGGAGGCTATCGCCCTCGGGTCGTCGGCTGAAAGGTCGTCGAGAATTTCAGGTGCGATCCGACGACATGTGAGTTCTGTCGACATGTGTTGCTCAGTTGACCGTTTGGAACATCATGGTCTCCGCCGTCAGCCCGGGCCCAAAGGCCATGGCGCAGCCCAGYAGTCCCGAGCGGCTTCCACGGAGCATTTTTTCTACGACAAACATCACTGTGGACGACGACATGTTGCCGTACTCCCGAAGCACTTGGCGCGAAGCATTCAATGCTTCCGGGCCGAGGCCCAGCGCCCGTTCGACTGCGTCGAGAACAGACCGTCCACCCGGGTGTACAGCCCAAAGGCCGACATCCCTAATTGAGGCGTGCGCCAGGATGTCGTTGACATTGCTGGTCAAGGCTTCGTGGATGGCGGCTGGAACCTGGCCGGAAAGGAACATCTCGAAACCGTTGTCGTGGATGCCCCAGGTCATCAAATCCCGTTTGTCCGCAGCCACGACCGCGTGGAAACTTTCGAGGCGGATTCCGTGGGGCTCGGATGTGACAAGTGCTGCTGCGCAACCATCGCCCCAAAGACAGAATGAAAGCAACTTCTCCAAATCGGTGGTCTCGTTGAGATGGAGCGTGCAGACTTCGATGTTTACGGCAAGAACCCGGGCCTTGGGGTCCGACCGAACGATGTGGCGCGCGAGCTTCAGGGCGCTGATAGCCGCATAACAACCCATGAAGCCTATCATCGTGCGCTCGACGGATGTCGGCAGCCCGCACATCGCCACGAGATCGAGATCGATACCTGGGGCGGAAAAACCTGTGCATGTCGTAACAAGAAGATGCGTGATGCGGCCACGGTCCTCGCCAACCAGGAGACGGTCTATGGCCTGTTGCGCGAGCTGGGGCGCAGCAGCTTCGAACATCTCCATGCGCTTGCGCGTCCCGGGAAAAGCGCCGCGAGCAAAGACTTCGCCGACGTCGAGCATCGCGCCGTTGGGATCGGTGGTGGGGGCAAAGCATGAATAGCGGTGTTCAATGCCTGCCTTGTCGGCCATACGAGCGAAAATTGCCTGGCGCCGCGGGTCGTCGGTGAGCAGTGAGGCCGCAAAATCGAGAAAAAATCGATGCACCTCGTGTTCGGGCACAGCGGTTGCGACACGGTTCACATAGGCGTCTGACGACATGGCCATACTCCTGACCTGTACTGTCCGATCGTGTGGTCGAAATTGCATTCGGCGCTGAAGCGAGCATCCAGGCCACGCCGCCATATATTAGAACGATCAAGCTGGCGGCGCGGTTCCACGCTCTGGTTGCGGAGCGTGGAACTCACTTTTCCGCCACTCAACACTCAACAACGTCCCTGGCGGGGAAATCGTCCCAGGAGCAATCATCATACCCATGCAATGGTCGAGGAACTCTGTGGGACCGACCGAGAGCGCAGATTTAGCTCCAATGATCAATTTTTCTTGCCACCGCAACGAACCGGGCACCCGTGCGTTGTTGTATACCAGTTGCGGAGGTTTCCCTTTTTGAACGCCCTTCCCTTCAATCTGCCAGTTCATGTCGGCGACGTGGACAACGTCGAGTGGGAAATTTCCACTATTCACGATGCGCTGACGTTTCTCGAAAGATGGCCCCAAGAACGTCGCGGCYCTATTTATCAGACGGCATTGAGAGCCTGTAAGGCCTCAAAGGAAGCACGGCTGCCCTGTGGCGACGGGCGACTAGCATTTATCGGCTTCGCGCGTTCGGCCGGCATTTTTCGATCAACTGCAATCCCGATTTCTGTTGCTCCAGCGCCTCTAACACCGCGCGAGAATTTTCCGACATAGCCATTTCGAAAGGCGGCAACGCGCCAACGGCGGCTGCGCGTATGCAACCGTCCCACACGCTGCAGGGCGGTATCAATGGGTCCATACTGATAAGGCAGGGAGCCCTTCGAAACTTTCTGCAGCGAGGTTGGGTATTGGCTGAAGCGCCGATGAAGGATTGAGCCCGCGTTCCTGTTCCTCCTGGCCAACGCATCCTACGGCTGGAATTTAGAGAGAGCCGACGGGAACGAATGCAGCGCCGCGACGTTGTTATCAGGTTGTAATTGAAGGAAAAAAGATGGCTGACGCACCGAAGGTTGATCCCCCTGACATCGCTGATATCCAAAAGACGCTCGAAAAGCAGATCTCCGAACTGCGCAAGGAGATAACCAAGATCAACAAATCCATTTCGAAGCGAAGTACGGCACTGTTGGACGATGCTCGCGACACCGCGAGCGAAGTCTATGACAGCGCATCGGGGCGTGCGTCGCAGGCAGCGCAGCAGCTCCGTACGCAAGCGCAGTCTGTATCAGAGGCTGCGCGCGAGAACCCGCGGACAACCGCTGCCTTGGTCGGCATGGCCACCTTCGTCGGCATATTGATTGGCTTGGCCGCTACAAAGGCATCGAGTGACGCAAGTGGTCGCTGGTACTGATCTCAACGATTGACCATCCGACTATAGCTATTGCAGCGGCACAGTTCGGTTTCCAAGGAGAGAGCCAAATGGCGTCATCAGTCCTAATCGGCATTCTGATCACATTTCTCGTGATCGTGTTGGTCCTTTACCTCGTCCAGCGGCTGCCTATCGACGGCAGAACGCGACAGATCGTCCAAATAATCGTGATCATTATCGGCATTATCTCACTGCTCAAGTATTTGGCAGTCTTCTAATAGGCTGTTTGGAAATGGGATTTGTGAGACTGCGCTTGCGCATGAAGTCTGCTTCAGAGCGTGGATGTGGAATGGGCGCGGATCGCGCCCATTGATGCCGGTTCCTGGTCAGCGTCGGCGGCCCCTCGATCATAGTCGACACAGGGCTTGACAGATCGCCAAGCCTTTCTGGGCCGCACTGCGACCTGGAGTGATCCTGAACCTGTCAAGGATCAATCCAACTGTTGGTGGTCCGCCCTGACATTTTGTCTCTGGGTACCGAGCCCTTCAATACCGAGCTCCACGATGTCCCCGACCTTGAGGTACCGCTGGGGCTTCATACCCATGCCGACGCCAGGCGGGGTGCCCGTGGAGATGATGTCTCCTGGTTGCAAGCTCATGAACTCGCTGAGATATGACACTAGGAACGCTACCCCGTAGACCATGGTGCGGGTGGAGCCGTCCTGCATGGTCTCTCCGTTGACCATCAGCCACATTCTCAGGTCCTGGGGATCCGCGACCTCGTCTTTGGTGATCAAAAAGGGACCGATAGGACCAAAGGTGTCGCAACTCTTGCCCTTGGTCCACTGACCCGAACGCTCGGTCTGGAAGGCACGTTCCGACACGTCGTTGATGACGCAGTAGCCAGCGACATGGTCGAGCGCATCACCTTCCGAAACATATTTCGCGGTTTTGCCGATAATGACGCCGAGCTCAACCTCCCAGTCGGTCTTCTGCGAGTTGCGCGGGATCAGGACGTCGTCGTCCGGGCCAACGATAGCCGAAGTCGCCTTCATGAAGATGATGGGCTCCGGCGGTACCGTCGCGCCAGTCTCGGCGGCATGGTCGGAATAGTTGAGGCCGATGCAGATGAACTTCCCGACTGACGTGACGCAAGCACCAATGCGCGGATTACCACTGACCAAAGGAAGCCCCTGAGGATCGATATTGGCCAGGCCAGCAAGCGCTGCAGGATCGAGTGCTATTCCGGCGAGATCCGTCACATGTTCGGAAAGGTCACGGATGTTGCCATCGGCATCCATCATGGCGGGACGCTCACGCCCCACGTCCCCATAGCGAAGAAGCTTCATGTCATCCTCAGTCGTTAGATCGTCCATCCGCCATCGATGGCGTAGGCTTGGCCGGTGGTATAGGTGGCGCCAGCGAGATAGACGGCAAGTTCAGCGATTTCTTCGGGCGTCCCAATCCGCCCCATTGGCTGACGGGCGATAAATGCGGCGCGAGCCTGTTCGTAGTCGCCCTGCGCTCGCATGCGATCGCCAAGCGAAGGACTTTCGACAGTTCCTGGGCAGATCGCATTGCAGCGAATGCCTTGCAACACGTAGTCGGCAGCGATGGCCTTTGTCAGCCCGACAACCGCTGCCTTTGTGACACCGTAGGCAAAACGGTTCGGCACGCCCTTAACGCTGCCGGCAACTGACGACATGTTGATGATCGCACCGTCCCGCCGCTCCAGCATGCCGGGTAGCACAGCACGAATGGTCCGGATCATCGAGCGCACATTGAGATTGATGGCGAAGTCGAGATCCTCGTCCTTCATATCGAGAATTGAGCCGGCATGGACAAAGCCCGCGCAGTTCAAAAGGACATCGACTTTGCCGATTTGTGCAAAAGCCGACCTGACGTTTTCGTCGTTCAGCACGTCCACCCGGCGCACCGCTATTCCTGGCTCGACCGCGAGTTCTACCAGCAGCCCTTCGTTGATGTCGGTCGCATAAACAGTCGCGCCCGCATTGGCAAACGCCAGCGCGCTCGCCCGACCTATCCCTTGCGCCGCGGCGGTCACTACCACCGTCTTGCCCTCAAGCTTTCCAGTCATTCACTTTGCCTCTCGATATTTGGGTATTGGCCACGCGCCGATAGCCCGTAGGGCTTCGTTGGCGCGCGTTTGCCAGATGTGCACAGATCGGACTATTGCGCAGGGTGTTACTCGGCGGCGGCCTTGAAGTCCTTTGAATAGGATTCGCCAAGGTTGGCAGCATTCTGGACCAGGGCCCTCATGTAGCCGAGGGCGAACGCCTTTCCTGCATGCCAAGGTGCCTCGCAGCTCATCTCGGGCGTATGGTCCGGAATGAGAACGCCATCATAATTTTCGTCGCGCAACACCCGCACAACTTCCGCCATGTCGATGTCGCCGTCGTCGACAAAGGTCTCGTGATACTTCGGCACTTTGCCGCTGACGTTTCGGAAATGGATATAGCCTATGCGTTTTCGCGCAGCGAAGCGGCGGACATGGCTATAGATTTCCGGTGTGCCGGGCATTTCCTGAAGAGAACCGAGGCACAATTCGAGGCCGTTCGATGGCGAGTCGACGATATCCATCAGCCGATCATACTTCTCGGGCCGATTAACTAGCCTTGCTGTGCCGCGCAGTTCCTCGGCCGGCGGATCGTCCGGGTGCGCAGCCAGCATCACGCCTGCTTCTTCGGCAACCGGAACCATTTCCTTCAGGAAATAGGTCAGACGCTCCCACAGCTCGGCGCTCGACACGCGAATGGGTGCGGCACCCGGCTTGCCGGTTCGGTATCGCATGTTCCACACCACCCCGTCGGGTATCGGAACCTGTGGATCGATCTCGGCAAGGTCGAGACCGACCGACATCGCGCCGCCTCTGGCATAGGCCCCCCGATCCCAGCCCCAGACCCCTGCGATCGAAAAATTGTAGCCGATGACCGGTACGCCGGCACGGCCGGCATCGGCGATCATGCGTTTCAACTGCTCGATCTGCTTTTGCCGGTTCGGGCCGTCCAGCAAAACATCCGACCAGAAGCGTGGGGAGAAGTTTTCCAGAGCCGCCAGCTCCAGGCCGTTGGCGCGGATGGTTTTCACGAGACTTGAAAGTTCTTCGAATGTCCAAGGCTCATCCGTGGAACAGTCACCCCAACCGTCGGTGTCGTTGCCACGGGAGAGCTGGGGGTTCTTGCCCTTGAAGTAGTTGGTCAGGTGAACGACCAGATGCGTTGCCCCGGCCTGTTGGGCGAAGCGAAAATTGTCGACAGTCAGGGAGTCGCGATAAAGGCCCAGTCCGATTTTCATTCGTCACCTATTTAACGCCGAGGCCGGCCTTCAGGCCGCCGTCGATCAAGAAATCGCCGCCCGTGCAAAACCGAGACCGGTCGGACGCGAGATAGGCGATCATCTCCGCCACCTCGTCGACTTCACCAATACGGCCGAGGGGGTGTGCAGCACCGAAACGACGGAATACGTCCTCGACGTCGGCATCGGGCCCATCGAAAGTGCGGGCAGCATATGCAAGCAGTGGCGTGCGAACCGAGCCTGGGCTCACCGAATTGACGCGGATCTGGCTCGCCGCGTGATCGATCGCGATTGCCCGCGTCAGCGCATGGATGGCACCTTTCGAAGCCACGTAGGCGGCGACGTTCTGCTGGCAAGCGTGCCCTTGCACCGAAGCGACATTGACGATCGAACCACCGCCGCGTTTCTCCATCAGCGGAATGCCGAAATGCGCGGTCAGATGGATCGAGCCGACGTTGACGGCAAGACAGCGCGCGAAGAGCGCGGCATCGGTGGTCACCACCGTGCCGTAGGGATGGATTGCAGCCGAGTTGACGATAATGTCCAGACCGCCGAATTCCCGCGCGAGCCTATCTACCGCCGCGCCAACCTGGTCGGCATTGGAAACGTCGGCTTTCGCTACGACAAGGCGCAAACCCTCGTCCGCCGCGAGTTTAGCCATCTCATCGTTCGCGGCCTCATCGATGCCGAGCGCGAGTACGGCCGCGCCAGCGCGGGCAAGCCGAAACGCCGCGCCACGCGCGATGCCAGAAGTACCGGTCACCAGCGCCACCTTGCCGCCGAATTCGCGGGAATAGTCGAAGCTCATCGGTCGCCTCCTGCTTTCAATCGTGCTTCTGCTTTGCTGGCGCGGAACCTTGCGGGGCCAGCAGCAATGAGGGCGCCGCCGCTTCGCCTTCGGCCGACGGCTCAAGAAACCGCCGCGCAAATTCCAGATGCCGGCTCATGAGATAGGCGTATGCGATGCGGTCGCGGCTACGCATCGCTGCGATGATCTCCCCATGCGCCCGAAACGTCTCGCCGAGCACGCTCGCATTCTTCTTGCCCACCGTCATGACGTGGCCGATCACTGGCGCTAGCAGCCGGTAAGTTTCCGTCAGCGTGCGGTTGCCGGTCAGTTCGATCAGCGCAAAATGGAAGGCAAAGTCGCAATCTGCCGCCTCTTGCGCCGAAGTCGCATCCAAAATACGGCTATTGATAGCGTCGAGCTGGTCGAAATCGGCATCGCTGGCGGATTGCAGAACCTGATCGCCCAGACCGACCTCGACGATGCGCCTGAAACCCTGCACGTCGAGAAAGGATGCCGGCGAGAGCTGCAGCTGAAAGGCGAACAGTTCGCGAATGGCTTCGTGGCTGCGGTCGCTGATGACGGCACCCGTCCTGGTCTGGGTGTCTATGAAACCGTAGGTCTTTACCACCCGCAGCGCTTCGCGGATCGTATTGCGGCTGGCGCCGAACATCTCGCACAGTTCGCGCTCGGTGGGCAGCGAATCCCCTACCGACAGGCTCTGAGCCCCGATCAGATTGCGGATCTGGTCGACGACGCGGTCCACCTGCGAAAGCCGGCTGGATGCGCGTTCTGTTTCATCGGGATTGTCTTGAACACTCAAAGTCGCGCTCGGCATTTGGTTGGACAAATGAGACGCCTATGTACCCATTTTTGAGAATGGTCAACTATCCAGCATCAAAAACGCCTTCATTAGCGGCCACCCCTTGATTCACGCTTGCCATTTGTCCAACAATTAAATAGGAACCCTGTCGATTTCGGAGGAACGACATATGCGCGAGTGCTGGCGGTGGTTCGGCGAGGACGATCCGGTAACGCTTTCCCATGTGAAGCAGGCGGGCGCGGTAGGCGTCGTTTCGGCCCTTCATCACATCTATGACGGATCGCGCTGGCCGCAGGAAGAAGTCGACCGTCGCCACGACATCATTCGCGCTGCCGGACTGACCTGGGACATTGTCGAAAGCATCCCCGTTCACAACGACATCAAGATCGACGGCCCACGCCGCGCCTTCTATGTCGACCAGTACAAGGATACGATCCGCGCCATAGCGTCGGCCGGCATCAAGATCATCTGCTACAATTTCATGCCGGTGGTCGACTGGGCGCGCACGGACCTGACCTGGCGCATGCCGACGACAGGTTACGCGCTGCGTTTCGACGCGATCGACTTTGCCGCTTACGACATCTTTGTCATCGAGCGCCCCAATGCGGCAGCTTCCTACAGCGAGAGCCGGATCAAGGAGGCCGAGGCGCGCTTCAAGGCGCTCAGCGCCGAAGCCATCGCCCAAATCGAGCGGAACCTGATTACCGGCCTGCCGGCGACCGAACGCAAATATGACCGCGCCTCGTTCAAGCAGGCCCTGCTCGACTACGCCTCGATGAGCCATTCGGACCTGCAGGCCAACCTGTTCAGCTTCCTCAAGGAGATTGTTCCCGTTGCCGAGGAGATGGGCGTCCGGCTATGCATCCACCCGGACGACCCGCCCTTCTCGCTGTTTGGCCTGCCGCGTATCGTTTCCACGGCCAACGATGCACGCGCCATCCTCGCCGCGGTCGACACCCAAACAAATGGGCTGACATTCTGCACCGGCTCCTACGGCACGCGCGCAGACAATGATCTGGTTGCCATGATCGAAGAGTTCGGCAGCCGCATTCATTTCGCCCATCTGCGCAACGTCAAGCGCGAAGACGACGGTTCCTTCCATGAAGACGAGCACCTGGAAGGTTCGACCGACATGATTGCGGTGGTCGCAGCGCTGATTGCTGAAGAACACGCCCGCAAGGCCGTAGGCCGCGAAGATTGCATCATCCCAATGCGCCCCGACCACGGCCACCTCCTCGCCGACGACATCGGCAAGACGCGCATCAATCCAGGCTACTCGCTGATCGGTCGGCTGAAGGGACTGGCGGAACTCAGGGGCGTCATGCGCACCGTCGAGCGCTATACGGCAGCCAGGCAAACGGCCGCCAGTAGCCCTGCACCAACGACGACACGACGCCACATCTGAGCCTGCAAACCGATTTATGATTTTCATATAGGCAAGAGACTTGCACAAATAAAAAAACCGAGTCATTGAATGGAGGCTCAAACGGAGCCGCCGGAGGACAGCTGGAAGTGATCAAATTGCGAGGATTGGCGTGGGACCATCGCCGCTGCTGGGGACCGCTGGATGCCAGCGTCATGCCCTATAGCGAAGCCCATCCCGACATTCAGATCGAATGGGATCGTCGCAGCCTCTACGAATTTGGCGAAGGCGCGCTCGCTGACGTTTTGTCTTCCTATGATCTCGTGATCTTCGACCACCCCTTCATCGGCGACATTGCCGCAGCGCATCTGATGGTGCCTTTCGACGGCTATCTCGCGCCCGAACAACTCAAGGCCTTCGCGGCGGACACCGTCGGAAAATCCTGGACATCCTACGCAAAGGCCGGACGGCAGTGGGCGCTTCCGATCGATGCGGCATGCCAGGTGGCCAGCTATCGGCCGGACCTCCTTGCTGCTTATGGCGCGCCGCCGGCAAACCACGCCGACCTGCTCGCCCTGGCGCGCAAGGTGCAGCAGCATGGAAAATGGATCGGCCTGCCCTCAGTGCCAACCGATGCCATGTGCCTGCTGCTAACATTCTGCGCGCAAAAGACCGGCAACGACGTCTACGGCTTCACCGACAGGAAGGTCGTTGAGAGCGCCATTGCCGATCTCAAGGAACTGGCTGCCCTTGCGCATCCGCTTTCGCGTCAGTGGAATCCGATCCGCTGCTACGACCACATGATCGCCAATGACGATGTGGTCTATGTCCCCTACGCATTTGGCTATGTGAACTATGCCTCGGCGACCGAGGGCCAACATCTCCGCTTCGCTGACATCCCAGCCGACAATTGCGCTGGCGCGCTGCTTGGCGGCGCAGGCATCGGGGTGAGCGCGCAATCGCCGCATCGTGACGCGGCGATGGCCTATGCGATTCATCTTTCGTCGCCCGAGTATCAGCGCGGTTTCTACGTCGATGCGGGCGGTCAGCCCGGCTCGCTATCGGCTTGGCAGGATGCGCGCGTGAATGCCGAGACCCGGAATTTCTTCAAAGACACACTCAAAACGATCCAGACGTCCTATCTGCGCCCTACCGACCTGGGCTTCATCACATTCTTTCGTGAGGCCGCTCCGAATGTCGCAAAGGCGATCTATGGCGAGTTGGCACCGGATGAATTGTGCAGCCTGCTCGAGCGACTCTACGCGGATGCTCACGATCAGCCGATGCGCAGCGAGGCGGCTCAATGACTCTCTCCAAGATCCTGGCCGCCAGCGAAGACAACGGAAAGAGCGAATACCGGGCTCCCGCTGCCGAAAAGGTACTCGACATCCTCGAGTTCATGGCCAGCCAGCCGGACGGCCTGACCCAGACTGAAATTTCGACGGGCCTTGGCCGCTCGATCCACGAGGTCTACCGCATCCTGTTGCTGCTGGAAAAACGTGGCTATCTGGTACGCACCAAAACAGACCGAATTCGTCTGTCGCTCAAGCTGTTCGAACTGGCACATATGCATCCTCCGGTGAACCGGCTGATCGAACGCGCGCTGCCGATCATGCGCGATCTCGCGGCCAATTCGGACCAGAGCTGCCACCTTGTCGTGCTCGACGACCTCAAGGTGATGATCGCCCTGCAAGTCGATTCGCCTTTGCCGATGCGCTACTCGGTCGCGCTAGGCTCGCGCTTTCCGGCGATGGAGACGAGTTCCGGGGCGGTCCTGCTGGCTGGCCTGCCCCGCGCAGAACGCGAAGCTGCAGTTGCGCGCATCGTGGAAGCCGGCGATGCCTATGGCTCGCAAACTGAAATCGAGGCTCGCCTCGAGGCGATCTGCGACCTTGGTCACGAGGTGCGCGCCTCATTGGTGGTCGATGCCTGCACCAACATCTCACTTCCGGTGCGTGACCACACCGGCTCGGTGATCGCGGCACTGACGGTGCCCTTCCTGCCGCAGAGGCAGGCCCGTTTCGACCGCGACGCCGTCTTGCGGACGACGGTGGAAGCAGCAGGGAGGATTTCGGCTGCACTCGGGGCTCCAGAGCATTTGCTCTAGGGCCAGGTGCGCACGAACCCGGGACGGCGGTTTCCGTCCAGATCGGTGACAGTCACGGCTGCACCAAAGGGAGAGAAGACAATGGCTTTGACCAAAACGTTGTTACTGGCTTCGGCAGCCGCCCTGATGGCGGTTTCCGCGCAGGCCCAGAACATGCCGAAGAAAATCGGCTACGTGACCAACTACGCCACGCATGAATGGTATCAGAACGTTATCAAGGGCATGCAGGTTCGCGGCAAGGAGCTCGGCATCGAAATCGAGGTCCAGGACGCCAATCTCGACATCGCCAAGCAGGTATCAGCAGCCGAGGACTTCATTGCGAAGGGCGTTGACGTTCTCATCATCACGCCGGTCAACGAAGAAGGGGTCGTGCCGCTGCTGCGCCAGGCCAAGGCCGCCAACATCCCGGTCGTGCTGGAAGGCAACCCGGTCAAGGGCATGACCACCATGGTCGCAATCTGCGACTACGACACCGGTTATTATTCCGGCGTGGCCGCCGGCAAATATGCCAAGGAAAAGCTTGGTGGCGTGGCGAAGGTGATGAATGTTGGCCTGCCGCTCCTGTCGGCTACGGTTCTGCGGTCGCAGGGCTTCATGGATGGCATCAAGACTGAAGTCCCCGATGCGGTGATGGTCCACGATCTAGACGGCGGCGGCAATCCAGACCGCGCACTCGAGGTGTCGTCAGCCGCTCTGGCAAAGAATGCCGACATCAACATCATCTATGGCATCAACGACAATTCATCGCTTGGCGGACTCCAAGCCTGGAAAGCCGCCGGCAAGTCGCAGGATGGGCTTCTGACCGTGGGCACCGGCGGCGAAGGCCTCGCCTTCATCAACGCGATCGAAAAAGAACCTTCCTATCGCATCGAGGCCGCAATGTTCCCGGAAAAGGAAGGTTTCACAGCGGTCGATGCCGCAGTGAAACTCTTCAACGGCGAAGCGGTGCCTGAGCACATCGTCAGCCCGACCGCGCCGATGATCGGCGAGGAGTGGAAGACGTACTACGACTACGATGGCAAAACCCGGTCCATCAAATGGGATACCGTCAACGCGCTTCAGGCTCCGGCCAAGTGCATGAAGACTTCGGCCGATCTCAAGAAGTAAGCCGCTGTGAACCGGCCCTGCCCGCGTCGGGCGGGGCCATATTTGCCGCGGTTCCACGCACCCCTGATGCCCCGTCCAGTTCGGGCGCATCGCCTGACACCGTGAGGTGGATAAGCAATGAGCGACATTTCCCAACCCGCCCCGCCCGGCCGATTCTCGCTTGGTCACATCGCCGGCAGCGGTCAGATCGTGCTCGGCGCAATCCTTTTGGCTTTGTGCGTGGCCATCTCAATTGCAGCGCCACAGTTCTATTCGGAAGCCAATATCATCGCGATCCTGCGCCAATGCGCACTGGTCCTCATCGTGGCCTCGGGCATGACAATGCTGATCATCACCGCGGAGGTCGACCTCTCCGTGGGCGCATCACTGGCCTTTGTCGGCTGCATCGGCATGGCAGTGCTCAACGCCACCGGCAGCCTCCCGCTGGGCTTGCTTGCTGGGCTTGCTTTTGCTGGCGGCGTTGGCCTCATCAACGGCCTGGTCGCCACGCGGCTCAGGGTAAATTCGCTAATCGGCACCATCGGCATGATGATGATGCTGCAGGGCGGCGTATACCTGTTTACCCGCGAGGCGGTTCAGAACCACCATCAGTTGCCGTCGTTCACCGCACTGGGTGCTGGCTACGTCGGTCCCTTCCCGATCGCGGTGATCCTTGCGGCTGCGATCTTTGCCGTCGCCTATGTCACGCTGCGATTCACCACGCTCGGCCGCTATCTGTATGCCGTCGGCGCCAACGAAAAGGCGGTCCGGTTGTCGGGCATCCGATCGGAGCGCCTGAAGCTGTTCGCATTTGTGGTCACCGGCCTGTGCGTCGGCGTCGCCGGTCTCGTTCTGGCGTCCCTGATGAATGCCGGCCAGCCGACTGCGGGCCGCGGCTTCGAACTCACGGTCATCGCCGCTGTCATCCTTGGCGGCACCAGCTTGAGCGGAGGTCGAGGAACGCTGTTCGGCACCCTGCTCGGCGTTCTGGTCCTCAAGGTCATCGACAATGGCATCATCATTCTCGGCTGGAACCAGGACCTGCAGATGGTCGTGCCGGGCGTCGTCATTGTGCTGGCGACCTATCTCGACCTGGTACGGAGCAAGCGCAATGACCGCTGATCTTTCTCACCTTGGCGGACAGGGTGACCCGGGCGTCCCCGCTCTCGAAATGCGCGGCATCGGCAAGCGATTTCCCGGCGTGCTGGCGCTCGAAAATGTCGACCTGACGCTGGAGCCGGGCAAGGTCCATGCCTTGATGGGCGAGAATGGCGCGGGAAAATCGACGCTGATCAAGATCATGGCCGGCGTCTACCAGCGAGACACCGGCACGATCCGGGTCCGCGACCGCGAGGTCGCCATCAAGTCCCCGCGCGACAGCCTGCGCGAAGGCATCAAGGTCGTGTTCCAGGAGATCGCTTTGATCTCCGAATTCACGGTCGCCGAGAACATCTTCCTCGAGGGTTACCCCACAGGCAAAACCGGATCGATCGACTGGAAGAAAATCAAGGCGGATGCGGCGGCACTGTTCCACCGGATCGGCTTCAACGTCGATCCTGCCGCGCGCACCGGCTCGCTGCCGGTCAGCCAGCAGCAGATGGTCGAGATCGCCCGGGCACTCGCCCATGAGGCGAGCGTCGTGGTCATGGACGAGCCCACTTCATCGCTGACGCCGAACGAAGTCGCGCTGCTGTTCACGGTGATCCGGCGCCTCACCTCGCTTGGCATTGCTGTTGTCTATGTCAGTCACAAGCTGGACGAGGTTTTCGAGATCGCCGACACCGTCACGGTGTTGCGCGACGGACGCCACATCTCGACCAAGCCGATCGCCGAGCACACTCATGATACGCTGGTGCAGGACATGATCGGCCGTCGCATCGAGAACCTGTTTCCGCGCCAGCGTGGCGCGGCCGGTACCAGCGTCGCGCTGTCGGTGCAGGGCCTGTCCACCACCCGAAAGCTCAAGAATGTCAGCTTCGAGGCCCGCGCCGGCGAAGTGCTCGGCTTCTTCGGGCTGATGGGCGCGGGACGCACCGAGCTCGCCAAGGCCATCGTCGGCTTCGACCCAATCAGTGCCGGCATCATCATGATCGATGGCAAGGCGCTTGTGCCGCACAATACCGGCAGCGGCGTCAAGCTGGGCATCGGCCTTCTGTCCGAGGATCGCAAGACCGAGGGTCTGATGGGCGAACTGCCGGTCTACCAGAATGCCAGCCTGGCATCCCTGGAACGCTTCGCTTCGGGCGGGTTCGTCGATACGGCGAAAGAAAGGAAGGAGGTTCAGAACTATGTCGACCTCTTCCGGATCAAGACGCCCAGCCTGTTCCAGCAGATAAAGAACCTGTCTGGCGGAAACCAGCAGAAGGTTCTGATCGCGCGCTGGCTGATGCGCGGCCTCAAGGTCATCGTTGTCGACGAACCGACGCGCGGCATCGACGTTGGCGCGAAGTCCGAGATCTTCGCGCTCATCGACCGGCTTGCCGGCGAAGGCTTGGCGGTGGTGATGATGACGTCCGAAATGCCTGAACTGCTCGGCCTTTCCGACCGCATCGTCGTGATGTGCGAGGGCCGCCTTACAGCGACGATGTCGCGAGACGACGCCACGCAGGAAAATATCCTGAACGCCGCGATCGGCTCGAAGGGAAAGGACGCCGCATGACCATCGCCCTTCAATCGACCCGCAGCCAGCCATCGATGCTGGCGCGTATCTTCCGCCGCCAAGAGGTCGCGTTGCTGGTCTGCCTGATCGTCGTTCTGGCGTTCTTTTCGTTCACGGCGGACAATTTCTTTTCCGCCCGCAACATCACCAACGTCCTTGGCCAAGCCTCGCTGCCATTGATCGCAGGCATCGGCTGTGCCCTCGTCTTCATTTCAGGCGAAGTTGATATCTCGATCGGTTCGTTGCTGGCAGCTATTGCGCTGCCACTGATCGTCATCATGAACGATACCAACTCGATGGCGCTCGGTATTGCCGGGGCGCTGGCGATTGGTCTGACCATAGGCATCGTCAACGGTTACCTGACGGCCTATGTCGGCATCAATTCGCTGATCGTGACGCTGGGCATGATGTTTGTCCTGCGCGGCGGCGTCTATCTCTATACCGGACAGCGCGCCATCCCCGACAACGCATCGCTCGACAGTTTCGTCGCGCTCGCGGATGGCCGCCTCTTCAACTTCCTTCCCTATTCGGCCGTCATCGCCATCGTCCTGCTCGTAGCCTTCGGTTACATGATGCGTCACCGGCCATTCGGCAGACAAATCTATGCGGTTGGCGGCAATCCAGAGGTCGCGCGGCTCGCCGGCTACGACGTGCGCCGCGTCAAGTTCATCTGCTTCGTCATCAGTTCGCTACTCGCAACAGTCGCAGGCATCATCTTGGCGGCCCGGGTCGGTTCGGCACAGCACACCGCCGGTCTGACCTTCGAATTCCAGGTCGTCGCAGCAACAGTACTT
>NZ_JBFUIP010000103.1:0-19881 GCF_056401815.1 Aminobacter sp. P4_D5
GTCATGGACTTGCCGGAAACCCCGGTAGCGCTGGCCGGGGCGCTGGCGCTGGTTTTGGCAGGTGCCGTCGGCGAGCAGGCGCTTTTTGCGGCACTCGGCAGCGAGATCGTCGTCCTGATGCTGGCAGCCTTCGTCATTGGCGCGGTGCTGAAACAGACCGGGCTTGCCGAGCGCTGCGCTTTCCGCATGCTCGCGCCGTTCCGAACCGTGCAAAGCATTTTCTGGGCAACGACAGGCGCGATCTTCCTCACAGCCTTCCTTGTACCGTCGACATCAGCGCGTGCGGCGATCCTGATGCCTATCTTCCTGAGCTTGTCGGCGGCTATCGGCAGGCCGAGCGTGACGCGCGCACTTGCCTTGCTGTTTCCATCAGTGATCCTGCTCTCGGCTGCCGCTTCGCTGACAGGCGCCGGCGCTCATCTGGTGGCGGCCGATGCGATCAAGCGCGTTTCGGGCGAGCCCGTCGACTTCGCCACCTGGGCGGTGTTGAGCGCGCCCTTCGCGCTGATCTCCAGCCTCATCGCCTGCGGCCTGATCCTGTTTGTGTTCCTCAAAAGCGAAGACCGCAAAGCGCTGGTGACACATGCCGACGGGGCAGCAGGAGCATTCTCCAGCCGCGACAAGACCATTCTTGCAGTTGTTGGCATTACCGTCGCGCTTTGGGCAACCGGCAGCCTGCACGGCGTCGGCCTGCCCGTTGTGGCACTCGTGGGGGCGCTTGTCGTAGCTTCGAAATCCGTGTCGGGTATCACCTTCAAGGCCGCGCTCAAGGGCGTCGAGTGGAACCTGCTGCTATTTCTTGCCGCCACGCTCGTCATCGGCGAGGCCCTGCTCGAAACCGGCGCGGCCAAGCTAGTGGTCGACCGTGTCATGGCAGCCTTCCAAGGCTCGGTCGCCCCTGCCCCGTGGATCCTGATTGCCTTTGCGGCAACCGTGTCCGCGCTCRCCCATATTGTCATCACCTCGCGCACCGCGCGCGCCACCGTGCTCATCCCAGCACTGGCGCTGCCGCTCGCCGGGCTCGGCGTGAATCCGGCCGCGATGATCCTGGTCGTCACGCTCGGCAGCGGCTTTTGCCAGACGCTGATGGTCTCCGCCAAGCCGGTGACATTGTTCGGCGGCATGGAGCCGCCGGCGTTTTCGGCAGTCGATCTGCTATGGCTTTCTGCACTGCTTTTTATCCCCTTCATCGTCTTGCTAGGCGTCTTCGCGATCTTCGCCTGGCCGATGCTCGGCATGCCACTCTGACGCAAAGAAAAGTGTTGTTCAGATCTAATATGGCCAAGCCGGAGACGGCTTGGCCATATTCATTTAAGCCATTGTAATATTTTCATTTTTCGAACGGAATAAAGCTGGCCGGCTCCCGTTTCTCCTCCATCGTTCACATGAAAGACGAGGAGTTATTTCCATGACATTCACCGTTCTTGTCGCGCCTTCCGGCTTCAAGGAAAGCCTGTCCGCCAATGAAGTGGCCGACTGCATCGGCGAAGGCGTGCTGCGTGCATTTCCGCAAGCAAAGATCCTGAAGGCACCTATGGTCGACGGCGGCGAAGGCTTCACCGAAGCACTGATCGCAGCCACCGGCGGCACCATGCACCGCCTCACCGTGACAGGGCCGGTCGGTGATCCCGTGCCGTCGTTCTTTGGTTTCCTCGGCGGCGCGCCGGTACGCACCGCAGTCATTGAAATGGCGGCCGCCGCAGGCCTGCGCCTGGTGCCGCGTGACAGGCGAAACCCGTGCCTGACCACCAGCTACGGCGTTGGCGAACTGATCAAGGCAGCACTCGACGCTGGCGCTGAGCGTATTCTGCTCGGCTGCGGCGACAGCGGCATCAACGACGGCGGCGCCGGCATGGCCGAAGCGCTTGGCGTGCGCTTCCTCGACAATGAAGGCCGGCTGCTCGCCGCAGGCGGCGCGGAACTCGCAAGGCTCGCCAGCATCGACATGTCGGGCCGCGACCCGCGCCTCGAAAGCGTCCGCATCGATGCCGCTGTCAACTGGCACAACATGCTACTGGGCCCGCGTGGCGTTGCAAGGGTCTTCGGTCCGCAAAAAGGGGCAACGCCCGAGCAGGTCGAGCTTCTGGCGCAGGCCATGGACAACTACGCCGCGCATATCCTTGCCACCACCGGCATCGACGTTGGCGCGGCTGAAGGCGCTGGCGCGTCGGGCGGGCTCGGTGCCGCCGTACTTGGACTTTTGTCCGGTAAACTTCACCCGCGCTACGAAATCGTGATGAACTATCTCGACCTCGACAGTCTGATCGCCCGCGCCAATCTCATCATCACCGCCGAAGGCAGCCTCGATGGCCAGACCCCTTTCGGCAAGGTGCCGGCGGAGGTCGGTCACAGGGCCAAGGCAGCAGGCCTGCCGGTGATCGCGCTTGCCGGCACCATCGGCAAAGGTGTGACGCTCAATTTCGAGCACGGTATCGACGCCTTTGCCTCGATCCTCAAGCGTCCGTGCRGCCTCGACGAAGCCATTGATGCCGCATCGAAGCTGCTGGTGCGCGCCGCCGAGGACGCCTCGCGCATGATCCTGGTCGGCATGCGCCTCAATCAGGCCAGTGCCGTGCGGCGCAGCCAAAAGCAGCCTCCGCGCGCGAAAACTCCGTCCCGCGCCGCCGCCTGACGAAGAGGCAACGAAAGAGCCACCGCGGATTTCGCGGTGGCACTTTCGTGAGGCTGCTGTCAGCTCTGGCAGATCGTCCGTGCGTTGAGCAGGCCCCAGCCGAACACCGGGTCCTTGCCGGGCTTGCCCAGGTCTTCGGCACCTTGACGCAACAACGCTTCGACTTCGTCGGCCTTGAGTTGCGGATTGGCAGCCTTGATCATCGCCGCAGCAGCCGTGACGAAGGGGGCTGCGAAAGACGTGCCCGTCTTGGACGAGGCACCCTTGACCGAGGCCGCCGTCCAGACCTGGACGCCTGGTGCCGCGATGTCGATATGGTCGCCTGCGCCAGCGCGCCGGTAGGCATTCTTGCGCCGGTCGATCGCCGTCACCGCAATCACTTCCTCATAGGCGCCGGGATAAAGCGGGGCCGCGCGCGGGCCGCCATTGCCGGCGGCCGCGACCAATACGATGTCGCGCTGCGCCGCCAACTCGACAGTGCGCTCGAGCAGAAGGTTCGCCGGGCCGGTCAGGCTCATATTGATGACCAGCACGCCCTTTCCCGCCAACAAGTCGATCGCCCGCACAAGATCGTAGACGGCAGAACGGTCGTCATTGCCGGTGCGCTGGAATGCGTCGACGGCAACGAGTTCGCCGCCGGGCACGAGGCCGGGCGTTCGGCTTTCCGCCGAACCGACAAGAAGTGCCGCCACCGCCGTGCCGTGCTGGCGCGCCGACTCCGGCAGGTCGCCTGTCCCCAACCTTATGGTCTCGATCCGCCCACCGGCGAAGGCGAGATGTTCGGCATTGATCGCCGTGTCGATGAGACCGATCCGCACCGGGGCCGTGCAGCGATCCGGCATCGCCCCGGTCTCGGGCCAGCCAACGACATGGCGCGCCAGGCACTGGTCCGCACCGCAAGGGTCGGGGCGGTCCTGATCGGGCCGGTAGAAGTGGTTGAAGTCGACCGCTGCGTTGGGTGCCGCGGCTGCCACCTCAGTGCGCGCCGCCTCGAGCGTCGTGCCGCTGGGAACACGCAGTTTGACGATTTCGGCCCCGACGAGCGTTACATCAGCACGGTCGCTGATCAGATAGCCCGAGGCGGTCAGGTTCATGATCGCGCCTTGGTCGAGACCGAGTGCCACGATCTCTTGCGGCGCCTGGCGCACAAGTGCGGGAGCCGGCCGTGCGCCTGCCTTGCGGCGTGGTTCCGGTTTGCGGAAAAGGTCGAAAAGGCTTCGCCCCTTTCCAACCCCTTGTGCCGCCGTACTAGAGTCCCTGCTGCCGCCGGAGGAGCTTCCGCCTCCACCACCGCTGCCCCCGTCATCGTCATCATCGGCGAATACAAGGCCAGTTCCAAATACCTGCCCTATCAAAGGCGTTGCCACAGGGGCACCAAAAGTCGCGCCGCTCAAGGCCAGCGCGAAAACAATCGCAAGTGAACCCGATGGGGGCTTCAGAGGCATGGTTTGTCCTTTCCTGGCGATGCGGCACACCGACGGCAAATGTTAGCGATCCACATAAGCCTTTCGGCATCCCATATCATTTTGACTACATTTGTGCATTTTGGGCCCAACGGACGAAGCCCCTTCTTATTCCTTCGGGGACCGTATTATTCGCGGGGGAGAGACAGGATACGACTGCATGAAGGGTGACGAGGTTCCGGTCAGCGATCGTCTGGTCGCTTTCCTGCCCAATCTGCGACGGTTCGCCATCTCGCTGTGCCGGTCGCGCGACCTTGCCGATGACCTGGTGCAGGCGGCCTGCGAGCGGGCGCTTGCCGGACAGGAGCGGTTCGAGGCGGGCAGCCGTTTCGACGCATGGATGTTTCGCATCCTGCGCAATCTGTGGATCGACCAGGTCAGGCGCACAAAGACGGCTGGCCCGCGCGAAGACATCGACGACCGCCAGGATATTGTCGGTTCGAGCGGCGAACGCGACGTCGAAGCGCGCCTCACGCTGAAAAGCGTGGCTGTGGCGATCGACGAGCTTGTCGACGAACAGCGCGAGGTGCTGCTGCTCGTCTGCGTCGAGGATCTGTCCTACAAGGAAGCAGCCGAGGTGTTGTCGATCCCCATTGGCACTGTCATGAGCAGGCTTGCCCGCGCGCGCAAGAATCTTGCAGAGGCAGCCGGAATAAACCCCGCGGCGGACCGTTCACCCGAAAAAGGTGGGAAGATATGAACAGGCGCGATTTCGACGACGAAACCCTTATGGCCTTCGCCGACGGCGAGCTCGACGCTGAAACCACGGCGACAATCGAGGAGGCCATGGGCACCGATGACGCGCTAATTGCCCGCGTCGCCACCTTCATGGAAAGCCGCGCCCAGGCATCGGCTACGCTGAAGCCTTTGATCGACGAACCGGTACCCGACACCCTGACGTTGTCGGTGCAAAAATTGATCGACGAGGCGCGTCAGCGGGACAACGCACCTGTCGAAGCAAGCGAACTGCCTACTCAGGAGAACGTCATCGCGTTTCAGCCGCGCGCGCCACGCAAGATCAGCTCGAGCTGGGCACTGCCGCTGGCGGCTTCGCTCGCTGCCGTCATCGTCGGCGCCGGCGGGTATCTTGCCGGAAAGTCCGGCGGATCGGCTGCGGATGGTTTTGCCGTCGCTTCGCTCCACGATCCGGCCATCGTCAGGGCGATTGACGCCACACCGTCAGGTAACGATGTGACCGTCGGCGACACGACAGTAAAACTCGTTTCCAGTTTCCGTGACGAGGCGGGTGCGCTCTGCCGTGAGTTCGAGCTTCATCGACCGTCGAAGTCGTCGCTGGTTTCTGTCGTTTGTCGCGTCGACCAGCAATGGGATCTCAGGCTTGCAGTGGCGGCACCCGCTGCAGGACAAGACTACGTTCCGGCCGGGACCTCCGAAACTGTCGATGCCTATCTGACCACCACCCAGGCCGGGGCGCCGCTGTCGGAAGCGGAAGAGAAAAAGGCGCTCGGCCTGCCCTGACCGGCTCTATCGCGGGCTTGGTTGGGGGCCGCGCTTGCGCTCGCTGGCATAGAGCGCGACCGCCATGGCGCGGTTGCGCACGCCCAGCTTGTCGTAGAGATTTTTCAGGTGATACTTGACCGTGTTCTCCGAGATCCCGGTCCGTGTCGCGATCTGCAGATTGGTCCAGCCGTCGGCCAAAACGCCGAGCAGTTCGAGCTCGCGCGTCGTCAGGCGCGACAGCGGCGTCTCGTTGATCTTGGCGACATCGACATAAGGAATGCAGATACGGCCATTTGCCACCGCAAGAAGCGTGTCGAACAGGATGCACGGGTCGTCGAACTGATAGCAGAAGCCCTGGGCGCCGAGCCGCACGCATTGCTTCAGAATGCCGACATCATGGTCGTTGGAAAAGATGACCAGCCGCGCCACCAGCTGCCGGCGCTGGAGTTCGGCCAACACCTCGCCGGCATMCATGTCGGATAGCTTCCAGCCGACGATGGCGACGTCGAAAGCCGGCCGCGCTTCCTCCACGGCCCGTATGAAGGCCTCGCCGCTCTGGACTCCCTCGGCGAAATCAAAGCGCTCGTCGCGGCTGATCATGTCGCGCAAGGCCGAAATCACCAGCGGATTGCGCTCGGCGATCAGGACATTCAGCTTCTTTTGTTGCGCCATCAGCCCGCCATCGACATCGGCATCCTGCCTTGGCGCATTCCAACCGAATTCGCCAAGGCAATGCCCGCTCTTCTACGACAGAAATCAGTCGTAGATTCGGAATCGCCCGACCAAATCGCGTGTTTCTTCGCGAACGGCGGCCTCGATCTTAACGTTGCCTTCCTCGCCATTGGCCGCAAGCCCGTCGATGACGGCCATCGTCATGCGCCCGACCTGGCGGAACTCTTCATTGAGGAAACCGCGCGTCGTGCAGGCAGGTGTGCCAAGACGAACACCAGACGTGACCATCGGTCCCTGCGGGTCGAACGGGATGCCGTTCTTGTTGCAGGTGATGTGGGCGCGGCCGAGTGCAGCTTCGACAGCCTTGCCGGTGAGGTTCTTGCGCCTGAGATCGACCAGCATCAGATGCGTGTCGGTACCGCCTGAGACGATGTCGACACCACCATCCTGCAGCGTTTCGGCGAGCGCCTTGGCGTTGGATACGACGTTGGCGGCATAGACCTTGAAGTCGGGCGTCAGCGCCTCGCCAAAGGCAACCGCCTTGGCGGCAATGACATGCATCAGCGGCCCACCCTGAAGACCAGGGAAAACAGCCGAATTGATCTTCTTGCCGATCTCTTCGTCGCTGGACAGCACCATGCCGCCACGCGGCCCACGCAGGGTCTTGTGCGTCGTGGTAGTCACGACATGGGCGTGTTCGAGCGGATTGGGATGGACGCCACCGGCCACCAGGCCCGCGAAATGCGCCATGTCGACGAACAGCTTGGCGCCAACCTCGTCGGCGATCTCACGGAACGCCTTGAAGTCGATGATACGCGGATAGGCCGAACCGCCGGCGAGGATCACCTTGGGCTGGTGCTTCTTGGCGAGGTCGCGCACCTCGTCCATGTCAATGCGGCAGGTGTCAGGCTTGACGCCATAGGAGACGACGTTGAACCACTTGCCGGACTGGTTGACCGGCGCGCCATGGGTCAGGTGCCCGCCTGCGGAAAGGTTGAGGCCCAAGAAGGTATCGCCGGGCTTCATCAGCGCCATGAACACCGACTGGTTGGCCTGGCTGCCCGAATTGGGCTGGACGTTGGCGAAGCTGCAGCCGAACATCGTCTTGGCGCGCTCGCGCGCCAGATCCTCGATCTCGTCGACATAGGCGCAGCCGCCATAATAGCGGCGGCCGGGATAACCCTCGGCGTATTTGTTGGTCAGCACCGAACCTTGCGCCTCAAGCACCGCCTTGGAGACGATGTTTTCCGACGCGATCAGCTCGATCTCGTCGCGCTGGCGCTGAAGCTCCCGACCCATCGCGTCGCTGACGGCGGGGTCCGCCTGGGCAACGCCGGTGCGGAAGAAGTGGCGGGCACTGCCGATGCCGGGTCTGGTGGGAATATTCATGAGGCTCCTCCCTAATAGCGCCGTGCGGCGCCCAAATTTGTGTTCATCCGGTCCAGCCGAGGCCGGCGGAAATGCAGTTGATCGAAAGCAAGAGCGCGTTGACCGCGCGCTTGGGGTTGGCGGTGGCGCCATCCTGGGCGCGAACCTCGCGCAAGAGCTGCACCTGCAGCCGGTGGATCGAGTCCATCTGCGGCCGGATGCGGTCGAAATGGCGCTTGAAGGCCGGAAAACGCTCTGACAGCTTCAGCCCGCCATTGACCTCGGAGATCATCCGCCGCGTCAGCGCATATTCGGCCGATATCTTGCGGTAGATGCGCTCGCCGACCTCGCGGTCCTGCACCAGTCCGGCATAGAGACAGCCAATGTCCATGTCGGACTGGTAGAGGCCCTTGTCGACCTCGTCGACGACGAGGCGAAAGAAGCGTGAGCGCTCGAACATCTGCCTGAGCAGTTCCAGACCAGCCTCGCCGCGCACGTTGACGAACGAGTTCAACGCGCTGCCGATGCCGTACCAGTTGGTCAAGAGATGACGGTTCTGGCTCCAGGCGAAGACCCAAGGAATGGCGCGCAGGTCGGAGATGTCGCGGGCGCCGAAACGACGCGCTGGGCGCGAGCCGATCTTGAGCAGCGACAATTCCTCGACCGGGCTTGCCTGGTGGAAATAATCGATAAAACCCGGCTCATTGATGAGGCCCGAATATGACGCCTGCGACATGCCGGTCAGTGCTTCCAGTGCTTCGCTGAACTCGGGGATGTCCTTGAGCTCGGCTTCGTTCGGCGACTTGACGCTGTGGGCAAAGACGCTCGCAGCGAGGATTTCGAGCTGGTAGAGCCCGGTGCCGCGATTGGCGAATTTCGACGAAACGACCTCACCCTGTTCGGTGACGCGCATCGCACCGCCGATCGTGCCGGCTGGTTGGGCGGCGATCGCCCTGCCCGTCGGCGCACCGCCGCGGCTGACCGACCCGCCTCTGCCATGGAAGAAGCTGATCTTGACCTTGCGCTTGATGCCGAGCGCTGTGATCCGCCGCTGCGCCTTGTTCAGCTCCCAGTTGGAGGCAAGGAAGCCGCCATCCTTATTGGAGTCGGAGTAGCCGAGCATCACTTCCTGGGCGTTGCCGAAATCGCGCACCGAGCGGCGGACAATGGAGACGCCAAACAACTGGTCGAGGATTTCGGGCGCGGCGCGCAGATCGTCGATGGTTTCAAACAGCGGCACGACGCGGAGTGCGATGGTTCCGCTGCCGTCCATGACTGTCGCCAGGCCGGAATATTGAGCGAGCAGATAAACGGCCAAAAGATCGTCGCTCGACCGCGTCATCGACAAGATGAAGGCACCGACAGCGCCACCATTGAGGCCAGCCGAAGCCTTACGGATGACATCGAACAGGTCGAGCAGTTCCTGTGCTTCTTCGGAAAGCGCCAGGCGATCGACCTCTAGCTGTTCGCCGGAATTCAGCGCCGCGCGGATACGCTGCGTCCATTGCGGGGTATCGGGTGCTGGTGCAGCAGCCGGATCGGCGAGCTTGAACAACTCGGCCAACACCCGATTGACGACAGTGGAGTTCTGCCTGATGTCGAGCGAAACGGTGCGGAAGCCGAAGGTTTCAACCTGCTGGCGCAAGGGCCGGACAAAACGCCTGGCGATCAGCTTGCCGCCGAGCTGGGCCAGCACGTTTTCAAGCTCGCGCAGGTCAGCCTTGAAGGCATCCGAGCGACCATAAGGCTTGGCCGAAGCCTCGCCGCGCATCGCCTCCAGACGGTCGAGCATAGCGGCGGCGAACTGGCGCAGCGGCTCTTCGGGATTGCGTGCGACGATCTCCGAGGCATTGCCGCTGCGGTGCAGCGCATGCCCCAGCGCCTTGATGAAGGTATCAGGGATATCGACGACATTGGCGCTGATGCTGAGCACGGTGACCAGCTTGCGCACCTGGCCGATGTACCAGCCGACGATCGCCTGGCGGCATTCATTAAGCGCATAGGCCGTGGTCTTGGCGGTGACGTTGGGATTGCCATCGCGGTCGCCGCCAATCCAGGAGGCATAGCGCATGAACGACGGCACCTTGAGGTCATATTCCGGATAGTGACGCGCCAGCGCTTCTTCGACGCTGTCATAAAGCTTGGGCGTCGCCTCGAAGATCACTTCGCGGAAGAAGTGCAGGCCCCAGGCGATTTCACGTTCCACCGACGGCCGTTCGAGTCGCAGCTCGCCCGACATCCACAAAAGCTCGATCTCGCTCTTGAGGTCGCTGATGTGCTGCTCGCGTTCGCGCGGCGCCCAGCGCTGCTGTTCGAGTTCGGTCAGCTTGCGATAGATGCGGCGGTGGATTTCAAGCACGGTGACGCGCTTGGCCTCGGTGGGATGCGCCGTCATGGTGGGGCCGACGCAGAGGTCATCGAGGGTGGCCTGGATCTGCTCGGCCGGGTAGCCGCCGGCTGCGATTTCGCCCATGACATTGGCAAACGAGCCGATCACTTCGTCAGCACCGCCCATCTGCTCAAGCTCACGGCGCGAGCGCATCGCAAGCAGCTCATTGGCGATTGCGACAAGCTGGAACCAGATGCCGGTGGCCTGCAGAGCGGCTATGCGTTGCTCGCTGGCCAGAGCATCGAGGCTCACGCGGCCGGTAAGCACCTCCGCCATATTGGGCTCGCGTTCGCTGACGACGGCCAGGAGCAGCCTGAAAAGCAGGCTGCGGACGTCTTCGCGAAAGCTGAGTGGTCTGCTCTCCTCCAAGCGGCACCCGTTCATCTCGTGTTGTTCCGGGGCGCCGAACCGTTGAGCCGGCTATCCCGAAAATGCTGTTTTCCCGAAAGCAAGCAGATCGGTTTTCCCGCCCGTTGAAAACGCCCCGTACGGGTAGATTTCCTATTCGTTCGGGTGGTGCCGGCACTGGCCGAACGATGATTGCCTGGCACAAATCGGACTACCGCTGCGGGCGGAAAATCAGGAACTTCGTCACGATTGGTCCAGCGCGTTTTGCAGTGGACGACATTTAACTCATGTGCAAGTATGTTGCATACAAGGCAAGTTGGGGAGGCGCATGAAAGTGAGGTCAGCTACCGAAATCCGCATCCCCGCAGCACAATCCAACCGAGCTTGAAGAGGAACATGCCAATGCAGAAAGTGCTGCCGGAACTTTTCGAAGGCCACGCGCCCATCACCCTCCAGAACGCCTTTCATGACGCGCTCGAAGCGCTCGAGGAATGGAAGGAAGGAAGCGAAGAACCGCTCGTCGCGGTCGACAGCTTCAACGTGCCCATCAGCCATATCTTCGCCCGCATGAGCGCCTGCACAGATCTGTTGCCGCTGCGCACGCGCGACGTGCTGGAAACCATCATCGACAAGGGCTCGTTCCGGGCCACCGGCGGGTCGTTCTATGCCGACGGTGCCAAGCTGGTAATGCCACTCTGCGTCGAGCGCATGACCTTGTCGTTGCTGCGCCCGACGGCCTCGCTGATCCAGCTGCGCAAGGCCTGCGTCGAGGCCTGATCCTGTTCCAATCCAATGAGCTCTGCCGGAAGCGTCCTGCGCTTGCGGCAGAGCTTTTCCATGCCTGAATGTCAGCCTGGCTCGTGAGACTGCGCGTCAAAAGAAGAAGCCCCGTCCAGTCGAACGGGGCTTTCCTGTTTGGCTGATGCGCAGCGCGTGTCAGGCTGCGCGGGCGCTCGAAGCTTCGACGCCATACTCCAGCGACGAATCCACAATGGTGTGCCACAGGCTGTCAGAGAAGCTGGTGAAGACCAGTATATTGTAGACGGGATGTCCGTCAGCGCCATTGGCCTCGCGCCAGAAATTGACCGCCGTGTGGTCAATCGACGTGTTCGCTGCGGTGCCGACCGGAAAGGCCGCGTCATGCAAGTCGAGCGACGAGAACTTCGCGATCGCATCGCGGCCACGCGGTCCTGAAACGCGGATCAGGCAGCGGCCGTCCGACTGATCGGACAGCGACGCCGAGCCAGCGAAAACCTGGGTCATGGCTGCAAGCTGCGATGCCTCATCGGTACGTGGCGCAATGACCGTGAACTGGTCGGGACCAGACCAGATCAGCGTGGCGGTTTTGCCTATGACGGCCTTGGGTGTGGTTGGTGCCTCGACGCCGAAGAGCTTCTTGGCTGCCTTGGCGGTTTCCGCCGCTTTGCCGCGCCGCGCCATGACCTGCACCAGAACGATGTCGCGCACTTCGTTGAGCGTCACGCCGGCATGTGTTCCAGACGCGCCGTGACGGCCCGGAACGAGTGCCTTCTGCAACGGCGATTGGGTGTTCCAGAGATAATCAACCACGCTGGCGCGCTCCTTCTGGATCGTAGAAGACTGGGTTGCAGATTTCGGCTTCGTAGTCCTCACTGCGCAGCGGGTCGTGGATGCGCACGATTTCTCCGAAGCGCTCGCGGCCGCGTTCGACCAGACCAAGGCCGATCCACTGTTCCAGCATCGGCGAATAGCAGACCGAGGTGACGTAGCCCTGGTCCGTCTGCGGACCTGGGATCGCACCCTTGGGAACGACATGGGCACCGGAGCGCAGGCGGCGTTTTGGGTCGAGCGGCTTGATACCGACGACGACCTGACGGTCGGTGGCAGTCAGCCCTTCACGACCCGCCATGACGCGGCCAATGAAGTCCTTCTTCTTCGACATCATCTTGCCAAGGCCGAGATCGTCGGCGGTCGTGGTGCCATTGAGCTCGGGACCAGCGACGTGTCCCTTTTCGATGCGCATGACGCCAAGGGCTTCGGTGCCATAGGGCGTGACGCCCAGATCGCGGCCGGCAATCATCAGGTTTTGCGCCATGGCAGCGCCATAGCGGGCCGGAACCGAGATCTCGAAGGCGATTTCGCCGGAGAACGAGATACGGAATAGGCGTGCCGTGACCCCGCCCCGCAGCTTGACCTCGCGCGCACCCATGAACGGGAAGCCCTCATTGGTCATGTCTTCCGACGGATCGACAAGTTCCTGCAGCAGCTTGCGGGTGTTGGGCCCGGCGATGGAGAACTGCGCCCACTGGTCGGTGGCGGACGACAACTGCACGTCGAGTTCGGGCCAGAGCACCTGGCGGCAGAATTCAAGATGCGCCATGACAGGCCCGGCCTTGGCCGTGGTCGTGGTCAGGAAATAGTGGTCTTCAGCGATGCGCGAGGTCGTGCCGTCGTCCATCACGATGCCATCCTCACGCAGCATCAGGCCGTAGCGGGCCTTGCCAACGGCGAGCGAGGAGAAGGCGTTGATGTAGACGCGGTCGAGGAAGGTACCGGCGTCGGCACCACGCACATCGACCTTGCCGAGCGTGGAAACGTCGCAGAAGCCGACGCCGTTGCGCACTGCGAGCACTTCACGGGTGACCGATTCAATCCAGTCCTTTTCGCCCGGCTGCGGATACCATTGCGCGCGCTTCCACAGGCCGGTGTCGACGAATACCGCGCCACGTGCAGCTGCCCAATGATGCGACGGCGTCAGGCGCCAGGCGTGGAAGCTCTCGTCGCGGTGATGGCCAGCGAGCGCGCCGATGGCCACCGGGGCATAGGGTGGACGATAGATCGTCGTACCAGTCTGCGGGATGGTGCGGCCGGTGGCGTCGGCCATGATGGCGAGGCCGGTGATGTTGGAGGTCTTGCCCTGGTCGGTCGCCATGCCAAGCGTGGTGTAGCGCTTGAGATGCTCGACGCTCTCGAAGCCTTCGCGCTGCGCCAGCGTCACGTCGGATACGGTGACGTCGTGCTGGAAGTCGACGAATGCCTTGCCCTTGGCCTTGACCTGCCAGAGTGGCGAGATCGCGTAGGACTCGTCGCCGGCTTCCGACGCTTCGCCGGCATTGCCTGAAGCACCGCAATCGGCCGCCGCTGCCGCACCGGCTGCATGGCCGTCGCGCAGGCAGGCACCGAGGGAGAATTCGCCACGCGCCGCACCGGCCATGACCATGCCCTTGGGGGCCTCGCCGGGGATGAAGGCAGCGATATCGTCACGCCAAACAGGCTTGCCGCGATGGAAGCAGGACAGTCCGACATTGGGGTTCCAACCGCCCGAAACAGCCAGGCAGTCGGCGTCGATCTGCTGCTTGCGGCCGTTATTGTCGGTAACGATGACGCCKCGCACGCCGTCGACGCCGCCCTTGACGTCGGACACGCCGCCCGAGAGCACACGCAGATCCGAGAGCTCGGCAAGGGCCTGATATTCCGCCGGCACCTTACCGCGGGGATCGATCACAGCGGAAATGTCGCCACCGGCCTGCTGGATCGCCTCGACCGTGCGCCAGCCATCGTCATTGTTGGTGAATAGCGCAACGCGCTTGCCCGGCATCGCTGCGAAGCGGTTGACATAGGTGCGGACGGCCGAGGCCATCATCACGCCCGGACGGTCATTGCCCGGGAAGGCTATTGGCCGCTCGATGGCGCCAGCGGTGACGACCGAGCGCTTGGCGACGATGCGCCAGAGACGCTGGCGGACCTGATGCGGACCGGGCACCGGGACATGGTCGTTGACGCGTTCGAGCGCGGTATGAACACCGCCGTCATAGACGCCGAACAGTGCTGTGCGGACCATGATGCGGACATTTGGCAGCGAAGCGAGCTCGGCCGCCGTGCGCCGCACCCATTCGTCCGCATGCATGCCATCGATCTCGCCACCATCGCTGAGCAGGCGGCCACCGACACGGACGTCTTCTTCGACAAGAATAACACGCGAACCGGCCCGGCCAGCGGCCAATGCGGCCGAAAGACCAGCAGCCCCGCCACCAACGACGAGCACGTCGCAATGGGCCCAGGCCTTGTCGTAGTGATCGGGATCGGGCAGTTCGGCGCTCTTGCCGAGGCCGGCGGCGCGGCGGATGATCGGCTCGTAGATCGCTTCCCAGAACTTCGCCGGCCACATGAAGGTCTTGTAGTAGAAGCCGGCGACGAAGATCGGCGAAAACAGCTGATTGATCGACATGAAGTCGCGGCGCAGCGAGGGCCAGCGGTTCTGGCTCTGGGCTACCAGCCCGTCATAAAGCTCTTGCGTTGTGGCGCGGGTGTTTGGTTCCTTGCGCGCACCGGTTCGCATCTCGACGAGTGCGCTTGGCTCTTCCGAGCCTGCGGTGATGATGCCGCGCGGGCGGTGATACTTAAAGGAGCGCGCCACCAGCTTGACGCCATTGGCAACGAGTGCCGAGGCCAGCGTATCGCCGGCAAAGCCGGACATGACCTTGCCGTCGAAGGAAAACTGCAGTGGTGCCTGGCGGTCGATCAGGCCGCCGCTGCGCAGCCGGTGCGACTGGCTGGCGGATGCTGCCTGGCTGCGCGCGCTGGGGGTGCTGCCCTCAAGTGCGGCCGTCCTGTCGAGCGGTTCAGATCCGGAATAGCCCGACATCTTTATTCTCCTGCCTGCACCGGCTTGGACGCACCCACGCCGGGGGCCGCCGTCACCGATCTGAATTCATGCGTCACCGTGTTACGCTCGGCTATCAGCCAGGAGCGGCATCCGCCGCCGTGGTACCAATATTCGCGCATGTAGCCGGCGACGTTGTCGCGCAGATAGACATAGTCGTGGAAAGCGTCCTCGACGCGATCGGGGCTTTCGCCGCTATCGATTGCGAAGTTGGGCCGCTTGGGCGAGGCGTCGCCGAGATAGGTGAACTCGCCGTTCTCGCGTTCGCCGCAGAAAGGACATGCAATACGCATTCCGCCAGTCTCGCTTTCAGTGCAGGTTGGGTTGGGCGCCTTGGCCCTTTTCATCGATCATCGCGCCGCGACGGAACCGGTCGAGCCGGAAGCGTGCAGCCTCGGGATGCGGTTCGTCGCGCGCCAGCAAATGGGCAAAGACGAGGCCCGACGCCGGTGTCGCCTTGAAGCCGCCATAACACCAGCCGGCGTTGAGATAGAGGCCATCGATCGGGGTCTTGTCGATGATCGGGGTGCCGTCCATCGACATGTCCATGATGCCGCCCCACTGGCGCAGCATGCGGACGCGGCCGATCATCGGCATGACTGCCATGCCGCCTTCGCAAACGTCCTCGACCACCGGCATGTTGCCGCGTTGGGCGTAGGAATTGTAGCCGTCGAGGTCGCCACCAAATACGAGGCCGCCCTTGTCGGACTGGCTGATGTAGAAGTGGCCGGCGCCAAAAGTGATGACGCCCGGGATGAGCGGCTTGATCGCCTCGGAAACGAAGGCCTGGAGCACATGGCTTTCGATCGGCAGCTTCATGCCGGCCATGGCGGCAACACGCGAGGTGCTGCCGGCCACCGCCATGCCAACCTTGCCGGCGCTGATCTTGCCGCGCGATGTCTCGACGCCGGTGACCTTGCCATTCTGGTCGCGGACGAAGCCGGTGACTTCGCAATTCTGGATGATGTCGACGCCACGCTGGTCGGCGGCGCGCGCATAACCCCATACCACCGCATCGTGGCGGGCGGTGCCGCCGCGGCGCTGCATGAGGCCGCCCATGATCGGGAAGCGCGGGCTGTCGTAATTGAGGAACGGCAATTCCTTGCGGATCTGCACGGCGTCGAGCAATTCTGCGTCGATGCCATTGATGCGCATGGTGTTGCCACGGCGGGCAAAGGCGTCGCGCTGGGCATCGGAGTGATAGAGGTTGATGATGCCGCGCTGGGAGACCATCGCATTGTAGTTAAGATCCTGCTCCATGCGCTCCCACAGCTTCATCGACATCTCGTAGAAGCCGGTATTGCCGGGAAGTCCGTAGTTGGAGCGGATGATGGTGGTGTTGCGGCCGGCGTTGCCGGAGCCGATCCAGCCCTTTTCAAGCACCGCGACATTGCGGATGCCGTACTCGTTGGCGAGGAAATAAGCCGTGGCGAGCCCATGTCCGCCGCCGCCGATGATGATCACGTCGTAGTGGCTCTTGGGTGCCGGATCGCGCCAGGCGCGGGTCCAGCCCTTGTGGCCGGACAGGGCTTCCTTGGCGAGTGAGAAGATCGAATATTTCATCGCATGTGTTCCGGCGAAATGTGAGGTGTGTCCGAGGCCCGCGCCCGATCTGGAAGACCGGGCGCAATGCCTGTTTGGGTGCCTCAGACGTCCAGCGTGTGGTCGCGTTCCCACTGGGTGAAGTGGGAAGCGTAGGAGTTCCACTCCTGGTGCTTGAGCTTGATGTAGGCGGCGGAGAACTCTTCGCCCATCGCAGCCTTCAGCTCGCTGTCTTCGTCATAGGCGCGCAGTGCATCAAGCAGGTTGAGCGGCAGCTTGGCGCCATGGGTGACGGTGTGGCCTTCACGGTACATGTCGACATCGCTGCGCGGGCCAGGATCGGCCTTGGAGCGAATGCCGCTGAGGCCGGCGGCGATGATGATCGCCTGCATCAGGTAGGGGTTGGCAGCGCCGTCGGGCAGGCGCAGTTCGAAGCGGCCGGGGCCTGGCACACGCACCATGTGGGTGCGGTTGTTGCCGGTCCAGGTCACTGTGTTAGGCGCCCAGGTCGCACCCGAAAGGGTACGCGGTGCGTTGATGCGCTTGTAGGAATTGACAGTCGGGTTGCAGATCGCGGCGAGCGCCGAGGCATGCTTCATGATGCCGCCGAGGAAGTGGCGGCCCTTCTCGGAAAGACCGAGTTCCATGTTCTTGTCGGCAAAGGCATTGGACTTGCCGGCAAGATCCCACACCGAGATATGGGCATGGCAGCCAGAGCCGGTGAGACCCTGGAAGGGCTTCGGCATGAAGGTCGCGCGCAGGCCGTGCTTTTCGGCGATCGAGCGAACCATGAACTTGAAGAAGGAGTGCTTGTCGGCGGTCTGGAGAACGTCGTCATACTCCCAGTTCATTTCGAACTGGCCGTTCGCGTCCTCATGGTCGTTCTGGTAGGGCTTCCAGCCGAGGTCGAGCATGGCATCGCAGATTTCGGCGATGACGTCGAAGCGGCGCATGACAGCCTGTTGGTCATAGCAGGACTTTGCCGCCGTATCGTACTCGTCGGCAATCTGGCTGCCATCCGGCGTGGTGAGGAAGAATTCCGGCTCGACGCCGGTCTTGACCCGCATGCCTTCCTTGGCGGCTTCGGCGACCAGGCGCTTCAGCGTGTTGCGCGGGGCTTGGGCGACACCCTTGCCTTCCATCAGGCAGTCAGATGCGAGCCAGGCTACTTCCGGGCGCCACGGCAGCTGGATCACTGAAAGCGGATCCGGCACAGCCAGCATGTCTGGATGTGCCGGGGTCAGATCCAGCCAGGTCGCGAAGCCGGCAAAGCCGGCTCCGTCCTTTTGCATGTCCGAAATGGCCTGCGCCGGCACCAGCTTGGCGCGCTGACCTCCAAAGAGGTCCGTATACGAGACCATGAAATATCGGATGTTGCGAGCCCTTGCGAACTCTTTGAGATCAGTCACCTCCGACTGATCGATTTTGGCTTCAAAGGCCGTACCCATGTGAATTGCTCCTCCCAATCCTTGTGGTTTTAAAAGGGACCCTTACCAGGCACCCAGCTCGTTCCCGCTAGCGGCACGCCAGCCATGGCGGCAGCTTCGATCGAAAGAGCGCAGAGATCCTCAGGCTCGAGATTGTGCAAGTGATTCTTGCCGCAGGCACGGGCGATCGTCTGTGCCTCTAGCGTCATGACCTTCAGATAATTCGCCAGACGGCGACCAGCTGCGATCGGATCAACGCGCTTCATCAGCTCGGGATCCTGCGTGGTGATGCCGGCAGGGTCCTTGCCCTCGTGCCAATCGTCGTAAGCGCCGGCAGTGGTGCCGAGCTTCTGGTATTCGTCCTCCCAACGCGGGTCGTTGTCGCCGAGCGCGATAAGCGCCGCGGTTCCAATCGATACTGCATCGGCGCCGAGTGCAAGCGCTTTGGCCACATCGGCACCATTGCGTATGCCACCGGAGACAATCAGCTGAACCTTGCGGTGCATGCCGAGATCCTGGAGCGCCTGAACGGCAGGACGGATACAAGCCAGGATCGGCTGGCCGACGTGCTCGATGAACACCTCCTGGGTTGCTGCCGTGCCGCCCTGCATGCCGTCGAGCACAACGACGTCGGCGCCGGCCTTCACTGCTAGTGCCGTGTCATAATAGGGGCGCGCGCCACCAATCTTGACGTAGATCGGCTTTTCCCAATCGGTGATCTCGCGGATTTCGAGGATCTTGATCTCGAGATCGTCCGGACCGGTCCAGTCGGGGTGACGGCAGGCCGAGCGCTGATCGATACCCTTGGGCAGCGTACGCATTTCTGCAACGCGGTCGGAAATCTTCTGACCCAAAAGCATGCCGCCGCCGCCCGGCTTGGCGCCCTGGCCGACAACGATTTCGATGGCATCAGCACGACGCAGATCGCGCGGGTTCATGCCGTAGCGCGACGGCAGGTACTGGTAGACCAGTTGCTTGGAATGCCCGCGCTCTTCCTCGGTCATGCCGCCGTCGCCGGTGGTCGTCGAGGTTCCAGCAATCGTTGCGCCGCGGCCGAGTGCTTCCTTGGCCGGGCCCGACAGCGAGCCGAAGCTCATGCCGGCAACGGTGATCGGAATCTTCAGTTCGATCGGCTTCTTGGCGTAACGCGCGCCGAGCACCACCGAGGTGTCGCACTTTTCACGGTAGCCTTCGAGCGGATAGCGCGAAATCGAAGCGCCGAGGAACAGAAGGTCGTCGAAATGCGGGACCTTGCGCTTCGCACCGGAGCCACGAATGTCATAAATACCGGTCGCTGCGGCGCGACGGATTTCGGACATTGCATATTCATCGAACGTGGCCGACTTGCGTGGCGTCGTCGGAGGATTGTGATAGCTCATTTTGTTCCTCAGTAAGCGTCGGCGTTGTCGATGTTGAAGTTGTAGAGCGTACGCGCGGAACCGTAGCGCGAGAACTCTTCCGGCTTGACGTCGGCGATGCCGGCGCGATCAAGCAGGTCCTTCAGGATGGCGATGTGCTCGGGGCGCATTTCCTTCTTGATGCAGTCAGCGCCCAGGCTCTTGACCGAGCCGCGCACGAACAGGCGCGCCTCGTAGATCGAGTCGCCTAGCGCATCGCCGGCATCGCCGAGGACAACGAGATTGCCGGACTGAGCCATGAAGGCCGACATGTGGCCGATATTGCCGCGCACGACGATGTTGATGCCCTTCATCGAGATGCCGCAGCGCGAMGAGGCGTTGCCTTCGATGACCAGCAGGCCGCCGCGACCGGTGGCGCCCGCATATTGGCTGGCGTCGCCCTTCACGATGATCGTGCCCGACATCATGTTTTCACCGACGCCGGGGCCAGCCGAACCATGCACGGTGATCGTGCTGTTCTGGTTCATGCCGCCGCAATAGTAGCCGACTGAGCCCTGCACATCGATCGAGATCGCGTGC
>NZ_JBFUIP010000104.1:0-19783 GCF_056401815.1 Aminobacter sp. P4_D5
TTCAGGCGCGGTTCGGACGTGGCCACCCTCAAGGTGCCGGACGGACGCGGTGGACCGGCTTTCCTGATGACCAAGAACTTTTCGGTCATCAAGCGCTACAACAACGCCGACAAATACGCGCTCGCCGTTGGCCTTCTTGCCGACGAGATCGCGGGCTACGGTGGCCTGGTACAGGACTGGAAGCGGCCGTTCACCAAGCTCAGCTTCGAAGAGAAGCAGGAGCTGCAGAAGCGACTGTCGGCGCATGGCTRTTACGACGGCAAGAGCGACGGCAAGATCGGCGAAGGTTCGCGCTCGGCGATCAAGGCGTTCCAGGCACAGCTGGGCTTGACGCCGGACGGCCACCCGAGCATGGAAGTGCTCAAATCGCTGCGGCGCAATTAGCAACCGGAGGCTGCATTTGGCATCGGCACGACGTTCAAGGTTTTTGCTCTTGCGCCTGACGATGCCACTGGTCGCGGTGGCGGTCGCCTTGACCGCCATCTCGTCCACAATGCCAACCCCGGCGGCAGCCCAGGAAGGCATATTGCGGCGCTGGTCGCTGCGCGACCTGTTCACCCCGTTCCGCCAGCCTCGCGTCGATCCCTACATCTACGAGCAGCCGCGGGCCCCGCAGCGCGTGATCCGCAAGGCGCCGCGCAGGCCGAAGTCGACGGTCGATGCAGTCAGCAGGCCGGCCGAACCGGCCGTTCCGGTGATTGAAAAACTGCCCGATGCCAAGGTCGTTCTGGTCATCGGCGACTTCATGGGCGCCGGCATCGCCGAGGGACTGAGCGCCGTCTTCGCCGAAAACGCCAAGGTCCGCGTGGTCGACAAGACCAACGGCTCCTCAGGCTTCGTGCGCGACGACTATTACAACTGGCCCGAGAAGGCCAAGGCGCTTATCGAGCAGGAAAAGCCAGCCGCCATCATCGTCATGATGGGCTCCAACGACCGCCAGCAGATGAAGGTCGGCGACAGCCGCGAGCCGCCGATGAACGCGGTCTGGACCAAGGAATACAAAGCCCGCACCGAAGCGCTGGCCAAGACCATTTCCGCCACAAAGGTGCCGTTCCTGTGGGTCGGCATGCCCGCCTTCAAATCACCGAAGGCGAGTACCGACATGCTCGTCTTCAACGACATCTATCGTGCCGCAACAGAAGCCGCCGGCAGCGAATTCGTCGATGTCTGGGGCGGCTTTGTCGATGAAGGCGGCGCCTTCGTCACCAGCGGTCCCGACATCAACGGCCAGCCGGTGCGCCTGCGCGCCGACGACGGCATCAACGTCACCCGCGCCGGCAAGCGCAAGCTCGCCTTTTATGCAGAAAAGCCGCTGAACAAGCTGCTCGGCATCACCCCTCAAGGCACCGAGGCTGTGCTGCCAGCAAGCCTGCCACAGGCAACGCCGGGCGAGCTCAACGTGCCCGTCAATATCGACCGGACGGTGCCCATCTCGCTTTCGGACCCCGAGCTCGACGGCGGCAGCGAATTGCTGGGCGCGCAAACAGCTGCCAAAGGCGACCCGCACTCACCCGGCGAAAAGCTTGTCGTGCAAGGCATTGCGCCGGCAGCGCCTGCCGGTCGCGCCGACGATTTCTCCTGGCCGCCCAAGCCACTGCCAGCCGGACAAGGCACCGAGACGACGACAGCGATCAAGCGGTAGTTTGGTCGTGCGTCCTTCGAGGCTCGCCCGCGAAGGTTCGGATCAATCCTTGAGATGCCAGTAAAGGCTCGCACCTCAGGATGAGGACCGTCGCTGCGTTGGCAGTTACCAAGGTGATTACTGTCGCAGCCCCATCCGGATGGGAAAGCCGGCACCGACCGTCCTCATCATCCTGAGGTAAGAGCCCTCACCTACAGTCCCCAGGCCAAGTACAAGCAATTTGTGGGCGAGCCGCCAAGGTTCGGATCATTCTTTCGATGTCAGTGAAGGCTCGCATCTCAGGATGAGGACCATCGCTGCGTTGACAGATACCAAGGTGATTACTGTCGCAGCCCCATCAGGATGGGAAGGCCGGCACCGACCGTCCTCATCCTGAGGTGCGAGCCCTCACCTACAGTCCCGAGCTAGGTGCAAGCACTTGTGGGCGAGCCTCGAAGGACGCACCCACATCGCCTCAGCGTGGCAAAACGCTCGAACCCATAAGCGCGACATCGATCGAGTGCGCGGCCTGACGACCCTCGCGGATCGCCCAGACCACCAGCGACTGACCGCGGCGCACGTCGCCGGCGACGTAGAACTTGTCGACATTGGTCTTGTAGTCTTGGTCGTTGGCCGCGACATTGGTCGAGCGACGGTTGTCGGTGGTGATGTCGAGCTTGCCTTCGAGCTCCTTGACCAGGCCGTCGGCGAGCGGGCCGGCAAAGCCAATGGCGATGAAGGCGAGATCGGCGCGGATGACGAACTCGGTGCCCGGGATCGGCTTGCGCTTGTCATCGACCTCGCAGCACTTGACGCCAGTCAGCTGGCCTTCTTCGCCGATGAACTCAAGCGTCGCCACCTGGAACTCACGCTGCGCGCCTTCGGCCTGCGAGGACGAGGTGCGCATCTTTGTCGCCCAATAAGGCCACACGGCGAGCTTGTTTTCCTTTTCCGGCGGCTGCGGGCGGATGTCGAGCTGGGTGACACGCACAGCACCCTGGCGGAATGCGGTGCCGACGCAGTCGGACGCGGTGTCGCCACCGCCGACAACAACGATATGCAGGCCGCTTGCGACGATCGGCTCTGACGGCCATGCCACCGACTGGATATCCTCGCCGCCGACACGCTTGTTCTGCTGGACGAGATAAGGCATCGCGTCGTGCACGCCTTCAAGATCGTCGCCCGGAATGCCGGCAGGGCGCGGCGTCTCGGAGCCGCCGCAATAAAGCACGGCATCATGTTCGGCCAGAAGCTCGGCGACCGGCTTGTCGACGCCGACATTGACGCCGCAATGGAAGGTCACACCCTCGCCCGTCATCTGCTCGACGCGGCGGTCGATATAGTGCTTCTCCATCTTGAAGTCGGGGATGCCGAAGCGCAGCAGTCCGCCGGGGCGGCTCTCGCGCTCATAGAGATGCACATCGTGGCCAGAGCGGCCAAGCTGCTGGGCGGCCGCCATACCGGCCGGGCCCGAGCCAATGACGGCAACCTTCTTGCCGGTCTTCTTCTCAGGCGGATAAGGCCTGATGTAGCCAGTCTCGTAGGCCTTGTCGGCAATGGCCTGCTCGACGGTCTTGATGGCGACCGGAATGTCCTCGAGGTTCAGAGTGCAGGCTTCCTCGCAAGGAGCGGGGCAGATGCGGCCGGTGAATTCGGGGAAATTGTTGGTCGAATGCAGGTTGCGGATCGCGTTGTCCCAGTCGCCATTGTAGACGAGATCGTTCCAGTCCGGGATCTGGTTGTGCACCGGACAGCCCGTCGGGCCATGACAGAAGGGAATGCCGCAATCCATGCAGCGCGCGGCCTGCTTTTCAACTTCCTTGTCCGACATCGGCAGCGTGAATTCGCGGAAATGCCGGATGCGGTCGGAAGCCGGCTGGTACTTGTGCACCTGCCTGTCGATTTCGAGAAAACCTGTAACCTTGCCCATAGTCTAACTTTCGTCAGTCTGGCCTCGCGGGAACCTCGCGGGCGTATCGTTCCACCACTTCCAATGAAGCATGCGATGGCGTGCGTCCAATTGGCCGCTACGCCGGCAGGTAAAGTCGCGGCTATTCCGCCGCGACCCCCATCCTCATGCGTTCCATCTCGATCAGCGCGCGGCGGTACTCGACCGGCATGACCTTGCGGAATTTCGGACGGTAGCTCGCCCAGTCGTCGAGGATCTGTTTGGCGCGCGTCGAACCGGTGTAGTGCATGTGGCTCGAGATCAGCTGCACCAGGCGCTCCTCGTCGTGGCGGGTCATGTCGCCTGACACGTCGACGCGGCCCATATGGGCGATGTCGCCGCCGTGATGGTGCAGTTTTTCGAGCATGTCGTCCTCTTCAGGGACCGGCTCGAGCTCGACCATCGCCATGTTGCAGCGTTCGGCGAAGTCGCCGTCCTCGTCAAGCACGTAGGCCACGCCACCCGAMATGCCGGCCGCGAAGTTGCGCCCGGTCTTGCCGATGACGACGACAACGCCGCCGGTCATGTATTCGCAGCCATGGTCGCCCACGCCTTCGACAACGGTGACGGCACCGGAGTTACGGACGGCGAAACGCTCGCCAGCCACGCCGCGGAAGTAGCACTCGCCCTCTGTCGCACCGTAAAGCACGGTGTTGCCGACGATGATCGACTCCTCGGCGAGGATCTTGGAATCCTCTGGCGGACGGATGATGATACGACCGCCCGACAAGCCCTTGCCGACATAGTCGTTGCCGTCGCCGACAAGCTCGAAGGAAATGCCGCGAGCAAGGAACGCACCGAAGGACTGGCCGGCGGTACCCGTCAGCTTGACCGAAATGGTATCCTCGCGCAGGCCCTTGTGCTTGAAGCGCTTGGCAACCTCGCCCGACAGCATCGCGCCGGTCGAGCGGTCGACGTTGCGGATCGTCGCCTCGATCTTCACCGGCTGGCGGGACTCGAGTGCGGACTTTGCCTCGGCGATCAGCCTGCGGTCGAGCACGTCGTCGATCGGATGCTTCTGGCGCTCGGTCCAGTGAACCGCTTCGCGCGGCGCATCCGGCTTGAAGAACACCTTGGAGAAGTCGAGCCCGCGTGCCTTCCAGTGGTTGATCAGCTCGCGCTTTTCCAGAAGGTCGGCATCGCCGATGATCTGGTCGAGATGGGTGTAGCCCATCGCGGCAAGCAACTCGCGAACCTCTTCAGCCACGTAGAAGAAGTAGTTGATGACGTTCTCGGGCGTGCCCTTGAAGCGCTTGCGCAGCACCGGATCCTGGGTGGCGACGCCAACTGGGCAAGTGTTGAGATGGCACTTGCGCATCATGATGCAGCCCACAGCGATCAGCGGTGCTGTCGAGAAGCCGAACTCGTCGGCCCCCAGCAGCGCGCCGATGACGACGTCGCGACCTGTGCGCAGGCCACCGTCGACCTGCAGCGCCACGCGGCTGCGCAGACCGTTCAACACCAGCGTCTGGTGCGTTTCGGCAAGGCCCATTTCCCACGGGCTGCCGGCATGCTTGAGCGAAGTGAGCGGCGAAGCACCGGTGCCGCCGTCATAGCCGGAGATGGTGATGTGATCGGCGCGCGCCTTGGCGACACCGGCCGCGACCGTGCCGACACCCACTTCCGACACCAGCTTGACCGACACGTCTGCCGCCGGATTGACGTTCTTCAGGTCGTAGATCAGCTGCGCCAGATCTTCGATCGAATAGATGTCGTGGTGCGGCGGCGGCGAAATCAGGCCGACGCCCTGCGTGGAATGCCGGGTCTTGGCGATGGTCGCATCGACCTTGTGGCCGGGCAGCTGGCCGCCCTCGCCGGGCTTGGCGCCCTGTGCCACCTTGATCTGCATCATGTCGGAGTTGACGAGATATTCCGTCGTCACGCCGAAGCGGCCGGAAGCCACCTGCTTGATCGCCGAACGCTCGGGATTCACCGAACCATCGGGCAGCGGCAGGTAACGATCGGGCTCCTCGCCGCCCTCGCCGGTGTTCGACTTACCGCCGATCCGGTTCATGGCAATGGCGAGCGTGGTGTGCGCCTCGCGGCTGATCGAGCCGAAGGACATCGCCCCGGTAGAGAAGCGCTTGACGATCTCGGCGGCCGGCATCACGTCGTCGATCGCGACAGGCTTGCGGCCGGTCTCTTCAGCCAACTTGATGTGGAACAGGCCGCGTATGGCCTGGGCACGCGCGGTCTCGCTGTCGATCTGGGCGGAGAACTCCTTGAAGGTCGACCACGAGCCCGTGCGAACCGCGTGCTGTAGCGAGGCGACCGCATCGGGAGACCACATGTGGGCTTCGCCACGCATGCGGTACATGTATTCGCCACCCACTTCGAGCGCGTTGCGCAGCACCGGGTCGGGACCGAAGGCCGACTCGTGACGGCTGACGGTCTCGGCCGCGATTTCCTCGAGGCCGACGCCTTCGATATTGGTCGCGGTGCCGGTGAAGTACTTGTCGACAAAGTCGGTCTTGAGGCCGATCGCGTCGAAGATCTGCGCGCCGCAATAGGACTGGTAGGTCGAGATGCCCATCTTGGACATGACCTTGAGGATGCCCTTGCCAATCGACTTGATATAGCGGCCGACGATTTCGGAAGCGTCGACCTCGGGCGGAAACTCGCCGCGCTTGTGCATGTCGATCAGCGTGTCGAAGGCGAGATACGGGTTGATCGCCTCCGCACCGTAGCCGGCGAGACAGCAGAAGTGGTGCACCTCGCGCGGCTCGCCCGATTCGACAACGAGGCCGACCGACGTGCGCAGGCCCTTGCGGATCAGGTGATGATGCACCGCAGCCGTTGCCAGAAGCGTCGGGATGTCGATGCGGTCCGGCCCGATCTGGCGATCGGACAGGATGATGATGTTGTAGCCGCCGGCTACCGCCGCCTCGGCACGCTCGCATAGCCGCTCGATGGCAGCCGGCATGCCGGCTGCACCCTCGGCCGCGGAATAGGTGATGTCGATCGTCTTGGTGTCGAACCTGTCTTCCGTGTGGCCGATCGAGCGGATCTTTTCCAGATCGCCATTGGTCAGGATCGGCTGGCGCACCTCGAGCCGCTTGCGTCGCGACGAGCCGACGAGATCGAAGATGTTCGGCCGCGGTCCGATGAAGGACACAAGGCTCATCACCAGTTCCTCGCGGATCGGGTCGATCGGCGGGTTGGTGACCTGGGCGAAGTTCTGCTTGAAATAGGTGTAAAGCAGCTTTGCCTTGTCCGACATCGCCGAGATCGGCGTGTCGGTGCCCATCGAACCCACGGCTTCCTGGCCGGTCGTCGCCATCGGCGACATCAGGAGCTTGGTGTCTTCCTGGGTGTAGCCGAAGGCCTGCTGGCGATCGAGCAGCGAAACGTCCTTGCGCAGCTCGCGCGGCTCGACCGGCTTGAGTTCTTCAAGGATCAGCTGGGTGTTGGCGAGCCAGGTCTTGTAGGGGTGCTTCGTTGCGATCTCGGACTTGATCTCCTCGTCCGAAATGATCCGGCCCTTGACTAGGTCGATCAGCAGCATCTTGCCCGGCTGCAGGCGCCACTTCTTGATGATGCTCTTCTCATCGACCGGCAGCACGCCAGCCTCGGACGCCAGGATCACGCGGTCGTCGTCAGTGACGATATAGCGTGCCGGGCGCAGGCCGTTGCGGTCAAGCGTAGCGCCGATCTGGCGGCCATCGGTGAAGGCAACCGCCGCCGGACCGTCCCAAGGCTCCATCAAAGCCGCATGATATTCGTAGAATGCCTTGCGATCAGCGCCCATCGACTTGTTGCCGGCCCAGGCTTCCGGGATCAGCATCATCATGGCATGCGCGAGCGAATAGCCGCCCTGGAACAGGAACTCGAGCGCATTGTCGAAGCAGGCGGTGTCCGACTGCCCTTCGTAGGAGATCGGCCACAGCTTGGAGATGTTGTTGCCGAACAGCTCGCTGTCCACCGACGCCTGGCGCGCCGCCATCCAGTTGTTGTTGCCGCGCACCGTGTTGATCTCGCCATTATGCGCGACCATGCGGTAGGGGTGCGCCAGCTTCCACGAAGGGAAGGTGTTGGTCGAGAAACGCTGGTGAACCAGGATCAGCGCCGTCTCGAAGCGCGGATCGGCAAGGTCCTTGTAGTAGGCGCCAACCTGGAAGGCCAGGAACATGCCCTTGTAGACGATGGTGCGCGCCGACAGCGACACGCAATAGGCGCCGATGTCCCTGTTGTTGTTCTCGGCATAAATGCGTCCCGATATCACCTTGCGCAGCAGATAAAGCCGCGCCTCATATTCCTCGTCGTCGTCGATTTCAGGCGTGCGGCCGATGAACACCTGGCGATGGAACGGCTCGGACGCAACGATCTCCGGCGCCTTCGACAGCGAGGAGTTGTCGACAGGAACGTCGCGGAAGCCGATCAGCGGCAGGCCTTCTGACTGTGCCGACTCGCGAATGATGTCGTCGATATGATCGCGAAGCGCCTGATCCCTGGGCATGAACCAGTGGCCGACACCGTATTGGCCAGCCGCCGGCAGCTCGATGTCCTGCTTGGCCATCTCTTCGCGGAAGAACCTGTCGGGGATCTGCACCAGAACGCCGGCGCCATCGCCCATCAGCGGATCAGCGCCAACTGCGCCGCGGTGCGTCAGGTTGTTGAGCATGAACAGACCGTCCTTGACGATCTGATGCGACTTCACGCCCTTCATCTGGGCGATGAAGCCGACGCCGCAGGCATCATGCTCATTGCGCGGGTCATAAAGGCCATGCGCTGCATAGCCGGTGGGGGTTCGGAGATGATCGGTTTTATTGTTGGCCGCTTTCGTCTGCGCGGCCGGCACAAAACCCGTCGTCACAGATGGCGTCAACTCCGTCATCGTCTCGTTCTCCATTATGGCCCTGTCGGGCAATCCACGTTGGGACGGCAGGGGTTGCCCGTCCCTGTTATGCCGATATTGCTATCGATATTCTCTGCGGCTCGATGCCGGCGACCGGCACTAAACCGCGGGTCTGGGGGAACAGGACGGAAGGCTTTCCGCCCAAAGCTCCACCCGCGCTCGCAGCGGAAGCCGGACGGGGCGTCATCATACGCCAAATCCGGTTCGCTTTGGGCAGATAAATAAGACAGCACTACTGTCCTAAATTCGATATGACAGAATTCTTGAATACGCACAAGACCGATTCACGAATTTTCCGCCGTTTCGAAGACACAAAATTACGCCGAACTCGCATTCGGCGTAATTTTTGAACAACCGGTCAAATGCGTGTCCGGCTCTGCCTCAATCGAATTCCGGCTCGCGGACTTGCCGACAATCGCCAAATCCGCTCTAGCTCAGGCCCATCCTGCCACGCAGTCCCCGACAGCCACATTACGGACGCACAAAATGTTCTTTGCATCAGACAATTGGGCCGGCGCTCATCCCAAAGTCGCCGAACGGCTTAACGCCAGCGCAGCCGGCTTCAGCCGCGCCTATGGCGACGGCGATCTCGACCAGGCGGTCTATAAGCGCTTCTCCGAGATTTTCGAACGCGAAGTGGCTGTGTTCTTCGTGGCGACCGGAACGGCGGCGAATTCGCTGTCGCTGGCCGCCTACAACAAGCCAGGCGGAATTTCGTTTGGCCATCGCGAGGCTCACATCATCGAGGACGAGTGCGGCGCGCCGGAATACTTCACCGGCGGCTCGAGACTGCACCCGGTCGACGGTGCATTCGGGCGCATGGATATCAAGAATCTGGAACGGGCGGTTGCTCGTTTCGCGCCGGAGTTCGTTCACTCGGGCCGTCCTTCGGCAATTTCCATGACCCAGTCGACCGAAGTCGGCACCGTCTACAGCCTGGACGAGATCAAGGCCGTCTCGGCTATTGCCAGCCAGTATTCGCTGCCCTTGCACATGGACGGCGCGCGTTTTGCCAATGCGCTGGTGTCGCTTGAGACCACGCCCGCCGAAATGACCTGGAAGCGCGGCGTCGACATCGTCTCCTTCGGCGGCACCAAGAACGGTTGCTGGTGCGCTGAAGCCGTTGTCATGTTCGACCTCGACCGCGCCAAGGAAATGGCCTTCCTGCGCAAGCGCGCCGCACAGCTGTTTTCCAAGTCGCGCTTCATCTCCGCCCAATTCGATGCCTATTTCGACGGCGGCCTGTGGCTGGATACAGCGCGCCATGCCAACGCCATGACAGCCAAGCTCGCCGCAGCGATCTCAAGCTCATCGGTCGCACGCCTCGCCTGGCAGCCTCAGGCCAACGAGGTCTTTGCGGTCATCAAGACGGAAGTGGCGAAAAGGGCGCAAGACGCTGGTGCCGCCTTCTATGACTGGCATGCGCCGGCAGGCTTTGACGGCCAGATCGGCGAGGACGAAACGCTCTACCGCTTTGTCACCAGCTTCGCCACGACAGAAGACGAGATCAGCCGCTTCGGCGATCTGCTGCGCTGAAGGCTTACTGACTGACCAAAACATGAAAAAGGCGGCGCCCGAAAGCGCCGCCTTTTCTCCTTGGGAGGAGTGTTTTGGTTAGTTCACTGTGTTGGCTTCGATCTGCTTGGCTTTCGCCGGTGCAGCCGCGATCTCGATCTTGCGAGGCTTGTGCTCTTCCGGGATGTTGCGTTTCAAATCGATGTGAAGCAGACCGTTCTTGAGGGTAGCACCCACGACTTCGACGTGGTCGGCAAGCTGGAAGCGTCGCTCGAAAGCGCGCGAGGCGATGCCGCGATACAGCAGCTCCGAACCTTCGCCGGTGGCTTCATTGCTGCGATCGCCCTTCACGGTCAGCACATTGCGATGGGCTTCGATCGAAATCTCGGTTTCCGAGAAGCCGGCAACCGCCATGCTGATGCGATAGGCATCTTCGCCGGTACGCTCGATGTTGTAGGGGGGATAGGTCGTCTGCCCGCTTTCAGGCTGGCCAAGGCCGTCGAGCATATTGAACAGCCGGTCAAAGCCGACGGTCGAGCGGTGGAGCGAGGAAAAATCAACGTGACGCATGGGTGTTCTCCAGTGAGCAACAAGGTTTGCGCGTGACCTGTGCCGAAACCCTTCTTGGCGTCCCGGCGGTGATCAGCGGCCCCGATATTGGGCGCCGCAGGAGATATTTGGGTGTCGCCCAAAGCCATTTCAAGAGATGCAACGAAGAGGTTTTTTTCGCCCCTTCCTCTGATGAACCGAAGATGAACCGACCCTTCGGTGTCCGTTCAGGTCGCCTCGCCTAAAGTGCATTCAAGTTCACGAACAGGCAGCGCCACAGAACGCTGCCGACGAGGCCGAACCGGGTTGTAACGTCCCTTCCTCCCGGAACGACAGAGGCCGGAGGCATCCCGCAAGCTGCCTCCGGCCTCATTCGTTTCGGCTTCGTGACGGAATTCCTTTGATTTTCGCCGCTGCCCTTTCTATCACCCTTTGAGATAGCCTGATCCCACGGCAGCGAGTTCCAAGCCGAAGCGCCTGATGACGGACCTGTTCCACGAAATCCCCGGCAATCCGGTTCCGGAGAGGGCCACGGGCGGCAACTTCACCGCACATGACGGCAAGCGGCTGCGCTATGCGTTGTTTCCGGCGACCAGCCAGCCCTTCATGGGCACTGTGATCCTGCTGCCGGGCCGCAACGAGTGCATCGAGAAGTATTTCGAGACCATTCGCAACCTTTCCGCTCATGGCCATGCGGTCGCCACCTTCGACTGGCGCGGCCAGGGTGCCTCCGAACGGCTGTTGCGCGACGGTCATCGCGGCTACGTCAAAAGCTTCGATCATTATGTCAAAGATCTCGAGGCCTTTTTCGAGCAGATCGTGCTGCCCGACTGCCGTGGCCCGTTCTTCATCCTTGCCCATTCGAGCGGCGCACTGATCGCCATGCTGGCGGCCCCTTTGATGAGCAASCGTGTCCAGCGCATGGTGCTGGTGGCGCCGTTCCTGTCGGTCATTGGCGCGCCGCTGTCGATGAAGACGATCAAGCGCCTCACCACGGCGATGTGCTGGCTCGGGCTCGGCCGGCTTTATGTCGCCTGGGGGCCGCGCCCACGCGAGGGAACGCCTTTCGCCGTCAACAAGCTGACCAGCGACGAACGCCGCTATCGCCGCAACATCCTGCTTTACGAGACCTATCCCGAGCTGTCGGTCGGAGGCCCTACAATCGCCTGGCTGYGCRCTGCGGCCAAGGCCTCGGAAACCGTGCGCGACCCGGCATTCATCGCCTCGCTCAAAGTGCCGATGCTGATCATCACCGCAGGTGCCGACGAGGTGGTGTCGACGCGCGACGTCGAGCAATATGCCAACCGCTGCCGGGTGGCGTCGCTGTTGACCATCGACGGTTCCCGCCACGAGATCCTGCAGGAAGTCGACATCTACCGCGAGCAGTTGCTCGCGGCCGTCTCGGCCTTCGTGCCCGGAACGCCCGCGACGGTGGACTGACGAGCCCCTAGCCCCGGAGAACTGCCATCGCCGCGGCATGCAGCTCAGGCGTGGCCGCGGCAATGATGTCGCCGCCATTTTCTGCCGGACCGCCGTCGAAAGTGGTGACGATGCCGCCGGCCTGCTCGATGATCGGGATCAATGCCACGATGTCATAGGGCTTGAGGCCGGGATCAACGACGATGTCGACCTGCCCCGCCGCGACCATGGCGAAGGCGTAGCAGTCGGTGCCGTAGCGCGCGAGCTGCACCTGGCTTTCCAGCTGGTCATAGCGCTTGCGCATCTCGCCCTTGAACAGCGCCGGCGTGGTGGTGAACATCGTCGCTTCGGAAAGTGCTGTCGTCTTGCGCACCGCAAGCTTGCGCGGCCCGCCCGGGCCCTCGTAGTGCGAGCCGTTGCCGTCGGCGAAAAACAGCTCGTCGGTAAAGGGCTGCGACATCACCCCGGCAACCGCGTCGCCATCGATCGTCAGCCMGACCAGCGTGCCCCAGACCGGCAGGCCGGAAATGAAGGCGCGGGTGCCATCGATCGGATCGATGACCCAGACATGGCTGTTGGAGATGTTTTCACTGCCATGCTCCTCGCCCAGGATGCCATGATCGGGAAACTCGGCGTTGATCAGCGCGCGAATGGCGCGCTCAGCCTCCTGGTCGGCCTCGGTGACCGGGTCGAAGCCGCCAGCAAGCTTGTTTGCCACGGCACCCTGCCGGCGAAAACGCGGCAATGTCTCGGCAGCAGCTGCGCTTGCGATCCGTCGCATGAACTCGGCGTCGACCATTATTCACCCCAATCTCAATTGTTGCGTGGATGACACGCCATAACCCCAGCGGGCAATAACCACATCACCATGATTTAAAAAGTCCCAAAGCGCGCCTTGACTTTTGTGCAGCGCACAATAATCTCGGCTTCGGACAGGTTCTCCTGTCCATGCCCTCCTTGGGCGTTTCCTCCCTAGACTTGGACCGCTCTCCGGAGCGGTCTTTTTTTAGCCGTTCCCTGGCCCCGGCTATTCCGCCGCCAGCGGCAGGTCGAGGAAGTAATGATCCGGAACCGCCATCAAATCGGCGGAAAACCGGGCCAGATCGTCCGCCAGCGCATAAAAGCCCGCCGATTTCTTGAAGGTGCGCTCGTCCATGTAGAGCCCGCGATTGATCTCGATCTGCAGCGCGTGAAGCTTGCGCGACGGCCGGCCATAATGCTCGGTGATGAAGCCGCCCGCATAGGGTTTATTGTGCGCCACGGTATAACCCATCGCCGCAAGCAGGCCGATCGCACACTCCGACAGAGCAGATGCAGCAGAGGTGCCGAACCGGTCGCCGACGATGAAATCGGGCCGCACCCCATTGTCGCCGATGCGGATCGACGCCGGCATCGAATGGCAATCGACAAGCACCGCATAGCCGAAACGTGCGTGCGTGCGCGTGACCAGCCGCTTCAGCGCCTCATGGTAGGGCTTGTAGACGCATTCGATGCGCCCGATTGCTTCGGCCAGCGGCAGCCGGCCGGCATAGATGTCGAGCCCCTCGCCGACCAGCTTCGGCACCGTGCCGAGCCCGCCGGCAACACGTGCCGAACGGATATTGGCAAATGACGGCACCGGCTCGGCGAACATCCGGGGATCGAGTTCCCAAGGCTCGCGGTTCACATCGAGATAGGCGCGCGGAAAATGCGCGGCCAGCATCGGCGCGCCAAGGGCAACCGCCGCTCCGAACAGCTCATCGACGTAACAATCCTCCGAGCGCCTGATCGAGGTGGCATCTAGCCGGGTCATGGCCAGGAATCGGTCGGGATAGCAGCGCCCGCTATGCGGCGAATTGAACACGAACGGCACACGCTGCTCGGCACTCGTCCGGACTTCGAACGGCGGCAACACCGAGAAATCTTCGGCTGGCGTCATCTTTGTTGATGGACCTGCGAAATGCACTTGCTCATCGCTCGAAAGTGCCACCTGCCGCCGCCGGTGTCCAGCACTTCGAAATGTGGATAACCGCCGCTGATCGTGCCTTTGCGTCTTTGCGCCGACGCGGCATTCACTTGATGTTTACCGTCCGGCGCTCATATACAAGATGGTTAACGAAGCCCCTGCTGGGGGGCGGCTTCGACCGCTGATTCGGACGGGATTACTGATGGCACGCATTCTTCTGGCAGAAGACGACGACGATATGCGCCGCTTCCTGGTCAAGGCGCTGGAGCGCGCCGGCTACCAGGTAAGCGACTTCGACAATGGCGCAAGCGCTTACGAGCGGCTGCGCGAAGAACCTTTCTCACTGCTTTTGACCGACATCGTCATGCCGGAAATGGACGGCATCGAACTGGCGCGCCGCGCCACCGAGATCGATCCCGATCTCAAGGTGATGTTCATCACCGGCTTTGCGGCGGTGGCGCTCAACCCTGATTCGAAGGCGCCGCGCGACGCAAAAGTGCTGTCGAAGCCCTTCCATCTGCGCGATCTCGTCAACGAGGTCGAAAAGATGCTGCACGCCGCATAGGCGCTTCCCTTGCGTCGCCAAGGGAAATGATGATCCGGCGCATTTTTCCGCCAAACACGCTATTGACGCGCCGGATCAAAAATGGTGTATCCGCCTCCATCGGATGGGCGTGTAGCTCAGCGGGAGAGCACTGCATTGACATTGCAGGGGTCACAGGTTCAATCCCTGTCACGCCCACCATCCGAACCCACCTTCCCTGTTCGCTGCGACGAAAATTGCGGATTCTGATGACAGCACCGCAAGCACGATGGCGTCGCCAATGAAGGCGCCTTGCCAGGAAGCATTGTTTCCAGGCAGGCCGAGACGGTTGCGGATGATCTCGATAGGCGCCGATGATCTCGCCAAATGCAGCCCCCTCACCGGCGGCAAGATTAGCGCCGCCGATGACGACGGCGGCTATCACCTGAAATTCCAAACCTGACTCGATATTGGGGTCGACGGCACCAAACCATTTCGGCCTGGATGACGCCAGCGATGCCCGCCGAGACAGCTGAGATCCTATAGACGGCGGCCTTGATCCAGACGCGATCAACTCAGTCTATTGTCGGGCGAAAAATCAAAGGGGTCTCAGCAGCCGGTGGCCGACCGCGAGCCGACGATGCGGCGCGCCCCAACGCCGCGCGCATGGACGGATCGCGCGTGCACGCCTGGCTCGCCAGCGAGATCGGCAGCCGACACCTCCCCAGGGCGCAGGGCCGGCCGCGACACGGCCTCGATCAGTTGGTTATGTACAGCGGCGAGATCGAGTTCGCGATGGCCTGGAACGCAGCCCTCAGTTCGGCGGTGTTTTTGGTCGGGAAAAAATTGGCCGGAGTGGTCGCGCAGTCACTGTAGAGCTTGCGGTTGGCCACGGAAATATTCGCGTCCAACACCACCGTGTAGATGATCACCCCCTGATTCTTCAGCCGTATGCATACGTTCTCCGTCATGGCGTTGACCTTCGTGAGAGCGGTTGCGTGGTTTGGCGACCCCATCCGTTCCTGATCCAGGAACCCGTAGGAACCATAGTCGGATTTGTTGATTTTTGCGCCCGACGCGCCAAAGACATTGTTTTCGCCGTCGGTGAAGACCACCACCACCTTGGAAGTGTCCTGCGACTTGAAGGGGTGGCCCTGATTAAAGGGTTGGCTGGGCGACAGCACTCGATAACCCCAGGCCAGCCCTTCCGACACATTGGTTCCCGAGCCGTTCCAGAATGTCATCTTGTCGAGCTCACCTGCGACTGCAGGTTTTTTTTCTGGTTCGCCCACGAGTGAAACGAGATCTTCAGTCAGTGGAACGACTGGTGTCGGACAGGCKTAGTTTGGACCGCTCGTCAAGTTCGGCGTATCTTTGATGATCGCTTTGTCGCGGACACCTTGATTGAAATATTTATCTATCGATTTCTGTCGGGCACGATCGCCCGTGTTCTTGTCGGCACCCAGATCATCAAGGTAACTATTGTTGTAGTTGGTTCCGCTATTGGCGGCCTTAGTCGCAACACCCGGCTCGTCAGGCGCGAAATAGGGCACAAACAAGGTGCCGGGGATGGCGATATTTGGCGCGTCATCCTTCAGTGCGTAGTCACCGAGGCGTGCTTCTACGCAGCCCTTCCATTCGCCTTTTGGCCCGGTCTTCCATTTTTCTTCCAGCGCCTTGAAGAGTTTCCAATGGCCGGTTCGCCATTCTTTGCCCTCCGCGTCGATGGTGATATTGAAATTGGTGCCATTGGAGCTGTTTCCGTCGTTCGGAACAGCCAACCTCGTGTCGATCCAGGACATATCGAAACCTTTGGCACTTTGGATATTCACCGCCGTGACGAACGGCACGAGCGCTGCAAGGATCTCGCGCTCAGGCCTGTCGGTTTTGRCCTTCTGTAAGGCGTTGACGACATCTTTTGCCCCCTCGATCAGCGCCTTCATGTTGGTCGCCCCCATCGAACCGGTATTGTCCAGAACCAGCGCGACCTCGAGCCGGGCGGTCGATTCAAAAGCGTTGGCAACCGCCGAAACGCGCGCGCTTTTCCCGAATATGAAACCAAAATTCAATGCCACATCGGCGTTGGCCGTCCCTGTGGTTCTGATCTGATTGACGCGTTGGTCGACCTCGAGCTTGGCCGTCGCGTTGACCAGCGCCGACTTGTTGGCAATGTTGGTCTTGAAGAACGCGTTGAACACGTCGGTGCGGGATCCTGTCTGGTCGCTCAGGCGCGACGCCGCAAGCACCGCCGAGTCGAGCGCGTTTTGCAGGTCTGACTTGGCTTTCGACAGATTGGCGACATCAAGCGCAAGGCCAACGGCTGCCAGCAACACCGGCAGTAATATAGAAAACATGATCGCGAAATTACCGCTGGTCGACTGCCAAAAGCGCTTGAACACCGCAACCCCCCGCATTTCTTGTTGCGATTATTTGCGCGCAAACGACTTAAAATACCGTTTAGGGGATACAACCTCCAGCTGAGCTTTCGACCGCGGCGGGTGCCCGTCCATCGCGCAGTTCGTCAAAAGCCTTACAGGTCGTCCAATCGACGTGGCGCCGAGCAGAGATCCGCAAGCCTGCATGAGGGCGCTGTATACAATTCAGGAGCTGTGCCTGTATTCAGTCCCCCGGCTCGTCGACCACGGTCCAGCTGTCGTCAGGGTTGAACGTGGCGATGGCTGCGGCCGCTTTTTCCGAGGCACTGCCGAGATCTTTTTCGTAGACAGTGCCGTACTGGTTCACGACGAAGGTCATGATGCCGCTTCGGTCGTAATGTGCGGGCGTCGCTATCAGGGCAAAACCGCCGATCATATTGCCGTTGATGACGTAGTCATACGCTCCGCCGGCAATGTTTGCTCCTTGGCTTTTCAGGATGCGGTAGCGATAGCCGAAATAGCCGTCTTCCGGTTTCTGCAGGGCTTTTTCATCGACGAACTCGCCGGCCGGGCTCTCGGGGATTCCATCTCCGGAATGCCAGTAGAGGCCATCATAGGTGCCGGATGTGCTGACCAGATTCTGCGCATATTCGAGCACACCGTCTTCGTCCCAATCGGTCTTGTGGTAGACCTCCTGCGCGTCGACATAGCTCCGCATTGCAGCGATCGCGGCGAGTTCATTCTCGCCGATGCGGCGGTTGATGACCTCTTCCAGACCTGCAATCGTGTCGAACGACCACCTGCCGTCGGCTTTCACCACCGGGAACGGGAACGGCCAGGCCTTGTCGCCAAGCACGAGTATGCGGCGATCGGGGCTGGTCTCGTCGAGAGTGACGGACTGCGCTGCGGCGTCCCGGATTTCAGGGAAGCTCCCGTCGACTTCCTTGGACGCCGAAACTGCCGCCGGGTCGAGCCCAAGCAGCTTGGCGAAGGCCGCCTTGTCTGACGACGACAAACCGGCCTTGAACGCACCGACAAGGGCGTCAACGCCGTCGAATGCCGGCGGCTTTGCTCCGATGAACTTGTCGAAGTCGTGGTCGGCGGTTGCAGTTTCCTGCGCGACCGCTGCGTGGTGGTTTCCTGGTGCCAGGATGAAGATGGCGGCGGTAGCTGCGATCAACAGGCGGTTCATTGTCGTTCTCCCTGAATTTCTTCGGGTTTGGCTGTCTTCGAAGCTTCTGCTTTTACCTGTGCATCCGACCGCCACCGCCCCTCAACTCCCCGCCACGGTTCCCGCCACCACGGCTCATAGCCCCCCAGTTCGAATGGTTCATCGCATCTCTGCCCCGTTCCGGGTTGCCGAGCGCCGAGGGATTGCGCGGGCGTTCGTCGATGCGGGCGGCGGGCTTTTTCGGCGCGACCTTTCTTTCGGTCACTTGTTTGGCTGTAGGCCTGTCGCCTGCCGCAGCCGGACGATTGGCCTGATCCCTGACCGCCGGTCTGTCGAGCTTTTGCCCAGGCTTGGGAAGTTGCGCGCCAGGATTGTTCTTCAGCCCTTCGGCGACATTCTTTCTGATGTCCTTGCCATTGAGGTCATGGGCACGGGCGGCGGTATTCGACCCCTGCTCCCTGGTCTGCGCCTTGCGCGCCAGGTCGTTGCCGTCCCGCCCCTGCAGGTTCTGGGTCAGCTTCGAGCGGTCGACGTCGAGGTTCTTGAGGTCCATTTGCGAGCGGTCGATGTTTCGGAAGTCCGTGTTCCGGATCTTGTTCACGTCGATATTGTTGACGTCGATCTTGTTGAAATCGACATCGAAGCGGTTGTTGATGCGGTTGACGTCGATGTCGACATTGCCACCCCATGCGCCCCAATGGTTCCAGTCGACGGCCGCAGCCCAGGCTGCGCCGGTGACGAAGCCGGCCCAATAGGTCGCAGTGGGATAATAATAGGAAGGATATGGCGCGTAGACGATGGGCTCCGGCGGGTAGACATAGTTCGGCTCGTAGAGCATCTCGGGCGGATATGTCGGCACATAGATCGTCTGCGGGTCGGACGACTTGATGATTACCTTGTCGCTTTCCTTCGAAACGACCACCTTCTCGCCGGATTTGAGAACGCCCTTCTGCACCGCCTTGTCGCGCAACTGCTGGATGGCAACCAGCACGTCCTTCTGCTGGTTGGCAACGACGTCGCCGACTTGTTGGGTCCAGTCGAGGTCGTCGCTCATCATCTTCACGACCTCAGGATAATTGAGCAGCGAAATGACGCTGCCGTCCCATTTGTCGCTCGGCTTGAGGTCGGGGGTCTTCTTGATGTCTTCGAGGAAGCGCGACGCCTGCACGATCTGAAGCGGATAGATCGAACTTGCGAGCACAACGGCAACCAGATCGTCGGGATAGAGCGCGATACGCGCGACAAGTATCTCGAGTTCATCTTCGGTCAGCGGTGCAGGCTGGTTCTCGTCCGCAGCCGCTGCCGGCGCTGCAGCAGTGGTGTCGCTGGTTTGAGCCAGCGCGCGGTCCGTCCCAGGCATGGCCAGAGCAACGGCCAACATCGCTCCGAACGCGATCCACGATTTACGCAGGTCACTCATGGTACCCCCCTCGCTTGACTTGCGCCGTCGCTCCGCAAGCTCCCCATCCGCCGCATACTTGTCCAGGCGTATCCTTTTGGCCAGTATGCAACTGTCAAAAATCTTTGAAACGCGCCTGCACGCTAGCAGCATGCTCATGCCGCGTGACCACCGTCACCTTTCCTGTTGCCCATCGATGAGCGCCTCTAGCATTCCCTTGCGACACGCCCTAGCATTCCCTGACTAACAGGAGGCTGAGGGTCCCGTGATGTCGAAAAATGGAGTTGCTTTCGCACTCGCTGCGGCGGGAATGATCTTTGCGACCGGTGTGCAGGCTGCGTCGATGGACGCACTGCAGGGCGCCTGGACCACGGGCGGCACCGACTGCGCCGATACATTCCACAAGGTGGACGGCAAGATCGCATTCAAGGACAAAACGTCCAGCTTGACCACAGGCATCCTC